>NZ_JADKSB010000040.1:0-5208 GCF_015350935.1 Curtobacterium sp. VKM Ac-2887
GGGTGTTGGGTCTGTATTTTTTTACGGAGAGTTTGATCCTGGCTCAGGACGAACGCTGGCGGCGTGCTTAACACATGCAAGTCGAACGATGATGCCCAGCTTGCTGGGTGGATTAGTGGCGAACGGGTGAGTAACACGTGAGTAACCTGCCCCTGACTCTGGGATAAGCGTTGGAAACGACGTCTAATACTGGATATGACTACCGGCCGCATGGTCTGGTGGTGGAAAGATTTTTTGGTTGGGGATGGACTCGCGGCCTATCAGCTTGTTGGTGAGGTAATGGCTCACCAAGGCGACGACGGGTAGCCGGCCTGAGAGGGTGACCGGCCACACTGGGACTGAGACACGGCCCAGACTCCTACGGGAGGCAGCAGTGGGGAATATTGCACAATGGGCGAAAGCCTGATGCAGCAACGCCGCGTGAGGGATGACGGCCTTCGGGTTGTAAACCTCTTTTAGTAGGGAAGAAGCGACTGAGTTTACTCTGAGTGACGGTACCTGCAGAAAAAGCACCGGCTAACTACGTGCCAGCAGCCGCGGTAATACGTAGGGTGCAAGCGTTGTCCGGAATTATTGGGCGTAAAGAGCTCGTAGGCGGTTTGTCGCGTCTGCTGTGAAATCCCGAGGCTCAACCTCGGGCTTGCAGTGGGTACGGGCAGACTAGAGTGCGGTAGGGGAGATTGGAATTCCTGGTGTAGCGGTGGAATGCGCAGATATCAGGAGGAACACCGATGGCGAAGGCAGATCTCTGGGCCGTAACTGACGCTGAGGAGCGAAAGCATGGGGAGCGAACAGGATTAGATACCCTGGTAGTCCATGCCGTAAACGTTGGGCGCTAGATGTAGGGACCTTTCCACGGTTTCTGTGTCGTAGCTAACGCATTAAGCGCCCCGCCTGGGGAGTACGGCCGCAAGGCTAAAACTCAAAGGAATTGACGGGGGCCCGCACAAGCGGCGGAGCATGCGGATTAATTCGATGCAACGCGAAGAACCTTACCAAGGCTTGACATACACCGGAAACGGCCAGAGATGGTCGCCCCCTTGTGGTCGGTGTACAGGTGGTGCATGGTTGTCGTCAGCTCGTGTCGTGAGATGTTGGGTTAAGTCCCGCAACGAGCGCAACCCTCGTTCTATGTTGCCAGCGGGTTATGCCGGGGACTCATAGGAGACTGCCGGGGTCAACTCGGAGGAAGGTGGGGATGACGTCAAATCATCATGCCCCTTATGTCTTGGGCTTCACGCATGCTACAATGGCCGGTACAAAGGGCTGCGATACCGTAAGGTGGAGCGAATCCCAAAAAGCCGGTCTCAGTTCGGATTGAGGTCTGCAACTCGACCTCATGAAGTCGGAGTCGCTAGTAATCGCAGATCAGCAACGCTGCGGTGAATACGTTCCCGGGCCTTGTACACACCGCCCGTCAAGTCATGAAAGTCGGTAACACCCGAAGCCGGTGGCCTAACCCTTGTGGAAGGAGCCGTCGAAGGTGGGATCGGTGATTAGGACTAAGTCGTAACAAGGTAGCCGTACCGGAAGGTGCGGCTGGATCACCTCCTTTCTAAGGAGCATCTGGCCTCGTGTGCCCTTCGGGGTGGGCGTGGTCCAGGCGCCTGATTCGGACCGAACGTGTCCGACGGGTAGCTCATGGGTGGAACATTGACAGTGCAGTTGGGAGTGATGCTTCCGACCTCAGTACGCTCTGCTTGCAGGGTTGGGACGGGTTGGGGTGGAGCTGCTCATCTGGTGCACGTTGTTGGGTCCTGAGGGACCAGGCTTCCTGCTGACACGAGAGTGTCTGGCAGGGGTTGGGCCTACGGGTCCTTCGTCGGGCCGCATGAAGCACTGTCACTGGACGGTGGGGAGTGTGGTGCCGATCGTATGTTGAGAACTACACAGTGGACGCGAGCATCTTTGATTCGCGTCATCCAATCGACCGGGCACTTTTGGTGTTCGTGTTGTGGGTGATGACGGATCGCAATTTTAATCTTTGTGGTCAAGTTTCTAAGAGCAAACGGTGGATGCCTTGGCATCTGGAGCCGAAGAAGGACGTAGAAATCTGCGATAAGCCTCGGGGAGCTGATAATCGAGCCCTGATCCGAGGATTTCCGAATGGGGAAACCCCGCTGGGCGCTTTTGTGACCTGGTGACTCCCGCCTGAATATATAGGGCGGGTAGAGGGAACGTGGGGAAGTGAAACATCTCAGTACCCACAGGAAGAGAAAACAACATGTGATTCCGTGAGTAGTGGCGAGCGAAAGCGGATGAGGCTAAACCGATCATGTGTGATAGCCGGCGGGCGTTGCATGGTCGGGGTTGTGGGACACGTCACTCAGTTCTGCCGGACTGGGGCGGTTACAGCGCATCATAGTCGAACCGGTTTGAAAGCCGGGCCGTAGTGGGTGCCAGCCCCGTAGACGAAATGGTGTTATGGCCGGATGTGTATCCCAAGTAGCACGGGGCCCGAGAAATCCCGTGTGAATCTGTCAGGACCACCTGATAAGCCTAAATACTCCCAGATGACCGATAGCGGACAAGTACCGTGAGGGAAAGGTGAAAAGTACCCCGGGAGGGGAGTGAAATAGTACCTGAAACCGTTTGCTTACAAACCGTCGGAGCCTCCTTAGTAGGGGTGACGGCGTGCCTTTTGAAGAATGAGCCTGCGAGTTAGTGATATGTGGCGAGGTTAACCCGTGTGGGGCAGCCGTAGCGAAAGCGAGTCTGAATAGGGCGTTTGAGTCGCATGTTCTAGACCCGAAGCGAAGTGATCTATCCATGGCCAGGTTGAAGCGACGGTAAGACGTCGTGGAGGACCGAACCCACTTCAGTTGAAAATGGAGGGGATGAGCTGTGGATAGGGGTGAAAGGCCAATCAAACTTCGTGATAGCTGGTTCTCTCCGAAATGCATTTAGGTGCAGCGTTGCGTGTTTCTCGCCGGAGGTAGAGCTACTGGATGGCCGATGGGCCTCAACAGGTTACTGACGTCAGCCAAACTCCGAATGCCGGTGAGTGAGAGCGCAGCAGTGAGACGGTGGGGGATAAGCTTCATCGTCGAGAGGGAAACAACCCAGACTACCAACTAAGGTCCCTAAGCGTGTGCTAAGTGGGAAAGGATGTGGAGTTGCATAGACAACCAGGAGGTTGGCTTAGAAGCAGCCACCCTTGAAAGAGTGCGTAATAGCTCACTGGTCAAGTGATTCCGCGCCGACAATGTAACGGGGCTCAAGCACACCACCGAAGTTGTAGATTTCGCACACTCGACAAGCCTTCGTGGTTCAGTCGTGCGGAGTGGTAGGAGAGCGTCGTGTGGCGAGTGAAGCGGCGGAGTGATCCAGCCGTGGACGCTACACGAGTGAGAATGCAGGCATGAGTAGCGAAAGACGGGTGAGAAACCCGTCCTCCGAAAGACCAAGGGTTCCAGGGCCAGGTTAATCCGCCCTGGGTAAGTCGGGACCTAAGGCGAGGCCGACAGGCGTAGTCGATGGACAACGGGTTGATATTCCCGTACCGGCGAACAACCGCCCAAGCTAATCCAGTGGTGCTAAGAGTCCTAACCCGGATCAACCGGATCCCTTCGGGGTGATGGTGGCCGGTCTAACGCTCGACCCCATGCTGGTGCGGTTAGCGTATGAACAGGTGTGACGCAGGAAGGTAGCTGAGCCAGGCGATGGTATCCGTAAGGTGAACCTGGTGTAAGGATGTAGGGCTGACGATAGGCAAATCCGTCGTCTGTACGCCTGAGATCCGACGCGTACCCGTAAGGGGAAATCAGTGATCCTATGCTGCCGAGAAAAGCATCGACGCGAGGTTGCAGCCGCCCGTACCCGAAACCGACTCAGGTGGTCAGGTAGAGAATACCAAGGAGATCGAGAGAATCGTGGTTAAGGAACTCGGCAAAATGCCCCCGTAACTTCGGGAGAAGGGGGGCCGGACACGTGACCGGATTTACTCCGTGAGCGTTGAAGGCCGCAGAGACCAGTGGGAAGCGACTGTTTACTAAAAACACAGGTCCGTGCGAAGTCGCAAGACGATGTATACGGACTGACGCCTGCCCGGTGCTGGAAGGTTAAGAGGAAGGGTTAGCCTTTGGGCGAAGCTCTGAATTTAAGCCCCAGTAAACGGCGGTGGTAACTATAACCATCCTAAGGTAGCGAAATTCCTTGTCGGGTAAGTTCCGACCTGCACGAATGGCGTAACGACTTCCCAGCTGTCTCAACCGCGAACTCGGCGAAATTGCACTACGAGTAAAGATGCTCGTTACGCGCAGCAGGACGGAAAGACCCCGTGACCTTTACTACAGTTTGGTATTGGTGTTCGGTGTGGCTTGTGTAGGATAGGTGGGAGACTGTGAAGCGGGCACGCTAGTGTTCGTGGAGTCATTGTTGAAATACCACTCTGGTCACTCTGGATGTCTAACGTAGGACCCTGATCGGGTTCATGGACAGTGCCTGATGGGTAGTTTAACTGGGGCGGTTGCCTCCCAAAGAGTAACGGAGGCGCCCAAAGGTTCCCTCAACCTGGTTGGCAATCAGGTGGCGAGTGTAAGTGCACAAGGGAGCTTGACTGTGAGACTGACAGGTCGAGCAGGGACGAAAGTCGGGACTAGTGATCCGGCAGTGGCTTGTGGAAGCGCTGTCGCTCAACGGATAAAAGGTACCTCGGGGATAACAGGCTGATCTTGCCCAAGAGTCCATATCGACGGCATGGTTTGGCACCTCGATGTCGGCTCGTCGCATCCTGGGGCTGGAGTAGGTCCCAAGGGTTGGGCTGTTCGCCCATTAAAGCGGTACGCGAGCTGGGTTTAGAACGTCGTGAGACAGTTCGGTCCCTATCCGCTGCGCGCGTTGGAAATTTGAGAAGATCTATCCCTAGTACGAGAGGACCGGGATGGACGAACCTCTGGTGTGTCAGTTGTTCTGCCAAGGGCACCGCTGATTAGCTACGTTCGGACCGGATAACCGCTGAAAGCATCTAAGCGGGAAGCCGTCTTCGAGATGAGATTTCCATGCACCTTGAGTGTGAGAGGCTCCCAGCAGACTACTGGGTTGATAGGCCGGATGTGGAAGCGGGGACTAACGACCCGTGGAGCTGACCGGTACTAATAAGCCGAAGACTTGATAACACACTGATTTCCGTGCACTTGTTGCACGGGCTCGCGTCCACTTTGTGGTTCCCGACAGACGATCGGGAATCAAACTGAATACACCGCTCTG
>NZ_JADKSB010000041.1:0-4736 GCF_015350935.1 Curtobacterium sp. VKM Ac-2887
CGATGCGTATCCGCCGTCGTAGGTCAGGCCCGCGACGACCTCGCCGTGCGGGCACAATCCAACCCGGTCGCCGACGCCCCACCCCGACACGCCCTCGCCGACATCGACGACGACGCCTGCGATCTCATGTCCCAGCGTCAGCGGCAATCTCACCCAATCCGGTAGCGGAACGGTTTCGCCCTCGAGCACGCCGACGTCCGAGTGGCACAAGCCGACGGCTTTGACGTCGACGAGCACAGTGCCCGGCACCACGGTCGGTTCCGGGACGTCGTTGAGAGCGAGAGGCACGTGGGCCCTGGTGAACTGCCATGCCTGCATTGCCGTCACTCCTTCTTATGCTCACGAACGTGCGGGCGCCGATCAACACGGGAACGGTCAGCCCGAGCGCGTGCCGAGCGCTGCAGCGACGGAGGTCTCGACTGCACGAAGAAGCTCGACCGCCGGCGCGACGTCGACGGTCGCATCAACACGCGGAGCGAGGAAGCGGGCCCACATGTCCCGCACTCTCCGCAGGTTCTCGGCCGCGATCGCGGTGGGGTGCACGCTGATGGAACGTCGATCGTCGGGGTTCGGGCGACGCTCGATCATGCCCTTCTCCACCAGCGAGCGGAGGACCGCGCTCGTGTTGCTGGACCGCAACCCGACCTCGGTGCAAATCCTGGTCGGGCTGACGCCGGGATGCTGCTGGACGTAGTTCATGACCAGGCTCTCGAGTTCCGTGATCTCGATGATCTCGGCGTCAGGGTGCCCGTACAAGCGGATGTCGCGCCCGACGCTGAGCACAAGATGCGCCAGGTCTGCGAGCTGTTCGTCGCGCTCGGTTTCGCGGTGTCCCAACAGTGCTCCCCTCATGAGTATGCTTACCCTAGCATAGCTACGTATACGTAGGTACTTATCCAGGAGGCACAGATGACCCGGTACGCCAAACAGATGGACCCGGCATCGACCGGCACGATGACGAACGCTCGGATCGGAGTGGGGTTGCTGCTCACCCTCGCGTTACTGTCCGGGATTGCTCCGTTCGCGATCGACATGTACCTGCCGGCATTCCCCGAGATGGTTACCGATCTCGGCACGACGGCACCGGTCGTCCAGCTGTCGCTCACCGCGTTTTTACTCGGGGCCGGCGTCGGCCAGGTGGTGTTCGGGCCGCTCTCCGACCGGTTCGGCCGCACCAGTCCGCTCATCGCGGGCATGGTGATCTACCTCATCGCCAGCGCCGCCGCCGCCCTCGCTCCGTCCGTTGAGTTCCTGATCGTCGCTCGGCTGGTGCAAGGCCTCGCAGCGGCGGCGGGCATGGTCATATCCCGCGCCATCGTCAGTGACCTCGCCACGGGGGTGGAGGCGGCACGGGGACTCAGCATCATCATGACGGTGAGCGGCATCGCTCCGGTGCTCGCACCCGTCGCAGGGAGCTTGCTCGCCGAGCCGCTCGGCTGGCGCGGCCTGCTCTGGATCGTGACAGCACTCGTGGCCATCGGCCTGGTAGCAGTGTTCCTCGTCGTCAGGGAGACCAACCCCAGAGCGCCACGAACAACCGCGGCCGGTCGGACCGCGATGTCCGGGTCGTCCAAGCGAGCGCTCACCTCGCGCGTCTACGTCGGGAACATGCTCGCGTTCGTCTTCGCGTTCACCACGATGATGGCGTACATCTCCGCGTCGCCCTTTTTGTACCAAGGGATGATGCACTTGAATCAGGTGCAGTACGGGCTCGCCTTCGGCTTGAACGCCCTCGCGCTCTTGGTAGTCGGCGCGGTCTCTGCACGCCTCACCCGCCGCGTGCACGTCGCGACCCTTGCTCGGAGCGGCTTGCTGCTCAATCTCAGCGCGGTCATCGTGTTCGGGGTGCTCGTCGTGACCGACGTTCCACCGATCTGGCTGGCGTTGCCGATCCTCGTGTCCGTCGGGGCATTGGGATTGAGCTTCGGCAACACGACCGCTCTCGCCCTCGCGGCTGTCCCGACGGCCGCCGGACTCGGCTCCGCGATCCTGGGCCTGCTCCAGAACGTGTTCGCGGGGGTCGCTGCCCCGATCGTCAGCATCGGAGGGCAGAGCACCGCTGGACCGCTGGCCATCACCATGCTCGTCACCTCCGCGCTCGCCAACCTCGCATTCGCGTTCGCCGGCACACACCACTCATCGCGAACGACGCATCCGCCGACGGAATCCGGCGCCGGCGAGATCTCGGGCAGCTGATGCACCACCGCGCACGATCTACCAGCCCCTGTTCATCCAAGGCCGCAGTCACCCACCCTCTGACCTGCACTAACACCTCTGCACCGGCCACGCCATTCGCCGTCAGCGTGGTGAACCACCGGCGGGCGGCGTGGTCGAAGATCCGCGACACGCTCCTGATCAACGAAGGACCCGCCGAGGCCAGCAGCCGTGGCGTGGAGGATCAGTCGAAGCGCTGACGGAGCAGACACAGCCGCCGCCCCCTGGACAGCGCGCGATGAGCACCTGCGGGAGTGGAGCCCGCCCGTGCCACGGAACAGTTCCTCGCCCTCTACGACGGCCTCCGCGTCCAATCGCTCCTCGTGCCCGGATTCGACATCATCGAAGCCTTCGACCGTACAGCGTCCCGGATGCGTCGCGGCTGGTCGGAAGACTACCGCCGCACCGATCTCTTCGAGATCCCCCTCGATCGGCCCCGTGAACACGCCAACCGCCCCGACCTGTTCGGCCCAGAGTAGACACAGACAGGCACTTGAAGCGCGGGGCGGCTGCCGGATAGGTGTCAGCCGCCCCGCTCGCAACGGGAACCACCCCGCTGCTGCCTCACAGTCTGAACCCAGGACAGCGGGGACGGCGATGCTGCAGGGAAGGCTCGGGGCATCCCGCACAGCCCCGGGACAGCGCGTCCCTCTCAGCCGTCGGCTTTGGCGAACGCGGGCCGGAACGGCGATGCGTGTTTCGTGGTTGCAGTGTCGCGATGCACTGCGCTGGGAGTGGTGCGGGGTGCCGACAAGTCCCTGAATCTCCTCGGCACCCCGGTGCGTCGTGCAGACCCGAACTGCCCGACGCACATCCACTATCCGACAGGTGTGGCGCAGCAGCTAGTCGGCACTAACGCGGACCTGCCGGACAACTCCTAGGGGAGGCGCCGCGTCCTGCCTGCAGCAACATCGCCCTGGCACCTGGTACTGGAACCGCTACCCCGGCATCCACTGCGACATCGAGTCCTACGTGTACATGCCGCTGCTCGAGGAGGTCGGCACCGTCCCGAAGTGGCGGTACGCGCCGGGAGAGGAGATCCGCCAGCACGCGATGGCGGTCGGACGCACCTTCGACCTCTACCGCGACACCCTGTTCCAGACCCGCGCGACCGAGCTCCGCTGGGACGAGGAGACGTTGGTCTGGGACGTCTCGACGGACCGCGGCGACCGGTTCCGCGCGCGCTTCGTGATCACCTCCTCGGGCACGTTGACCGAGCCGAAGCTCCCCGGCATCCCCGGTATCGAGACGTTCCAGGGGCACACGTTCCACACCAGCCGCTGGGACTACGGCTACACGGGCGGGAACGCCGACGGCGGACTCAGCAGGCTCGCCGACAAGCGGGTCGCCGTGGTCGGCACCGGTGCGACGGGCATCCAGGTCGTCCCGCACGTCGCGCGCGACGCGGAGCACTTGTTCGTGTTCCAGCGCACCCCGTCGACGATCGGCGTCCGCGACAACCGGCCGACCGACCCGGAGTGGGCGGCCTCGCTGCGCCCCGGGTGGCAGCGGGAACGCCAGGAGAACTTCATCCGCACGATCTCCGGCGCCCCGGTCGACGAGGACCTCACCCGGGACGGCTGGACCGAGACGGCACGCATCCAGCGCACCATGATCACCGGCACGGTCGACGAGTCCGTCGAACCGGCCGAGCGGGAGAGCCTGGACGAGCTGCTCGACTTCCAGAAGATGAACGAACTCCGTGCGCGCGTCGACGAGGTCGTCGAGGACCCGGCGACCGCCGAAGCCCTCAAGCCCTGGTACCGGTACATGTGCAAGCGGCCCGGGTTCAGTGACCTGTACCTGCAGGCGTTCAACGAACCGAACGTCACGCTCGTCGACACCGCCGACGCTGGTGGCATCACGCGCATGACCGAGACGGGCGTCGTGGTCGGCGACACCGAGTACGCCGTCGACTGCGTCGTCTTCGCGACCGGGTTCGAGGTCGGTGTCTCCGGCGTGCTGTCCGGCACGCTCCCCGTGTACGGGCGGGACGGCACGACGCTGCTGGAGGCGTGGGCGCGCGGTCCCCGGACGCTGCACGGCTTCACGACGCACGGGTTCCCGAACCTGTTCCAGCTCGGTCCCCTGCAGAACGCCAACTCGGTCAACTTCGTGCACATCCTGCAGGACCAGGCCGAACACATCGCGGAACTCGTCCGCATCGCCCGTGCCGAGGGTGCCCGGTACGTCGAACCGACGGAAGCGGCGCAGGAGGCGTGGGTCCGGGTGATCGCCGACCGCGCGATCGACAACGACGACTTCCGCGCCGAGTGCACGCCCGGCTACTACAACCGCGAGGGCAGCGCGACGTCCGGCAACACCTCCTTCGGTCCCGGCCCCGTCGTCTTCCGGGACGTCCTCCAGCAGTGGCGCGCGCCACGTCGACGAGGTGATGGTCGCCTGACGACGTGACCAGCTGACGGACTGGAGGCGCGGTGCGGCCTGTGGACTGGTCCCCGGTTCTTGGACTGATTAGTCGGTTCGAGATCCGGGGATGGTTCGTGTGGGTGGTACCGCGT
>NZ_JADKSB010000042.1:0-3417 GCF_015350935.1 Curtobacterium sp. VKM Ac-2887
CCATCGGTGACGATCAGGAGCAGCTCCCCGGGGCGAGATGGAGGATACGGGGCAGGCGAGGTATCCCGGCGGGTTGCAGGCCGATCGGGAAGTCCGCCGATGGGATCCGTTCAACGGCACCGGTTGTGTGGGCGTGCGCGGTGAGGCCGTGGCCCGCGTCGACGAACTCGATCCGTCCATCCCGGAATCGCAGCCGGGCGTGGAACAAGGTCGCGAACGCAGACGCGCGTTCGAAGTGGTCCCGGGTCGCGGTCTCCGCAGCGTCGACGGCTTCGCCGGGTGGTTCCTGGCGGAACACCTCAAGGCTGCCGAGGAGGTTCGCAGCGAGCACCCCTGAAGCAAGGCCTTTGCCCATGACGTCGCCCACCGTGACCGTGGCGTACCCGCGCTGGCTGTCCACAGTGACATCAGACAGGTCTCCGGAGATCCCTCGCGCAGACCGTGCCGTGGTCGCGATCGTGTACTCGTCGAGCACGGCGGGTGCAGGACGCATCGCTCGCTGGACCGCGTCGATCCAGTAGGAGTCAGCGCTGTCGAGTTCGTCGTCACCGGCCTCGCGTGGGGCGCGCGTGTCGGTCGTCATCTCACCCACGCGATGCGTCGTCTCATCTGCTTCCCCCTGCTCGATGGTATGCAACTCCCGACCCGCTGTGAACGGCGCACAGCCCGCAGGGGTCCGGGATGGTGCCCCTGCGACACCATCCCGGCTGGACGCCGTTGCGTGCAGCAACAGGCGCCCTGTTGACCCAGGAGCATGCTCAAACCGGGTTGCCGGAGACACTAACTCCGATTGATGCGACCGCGATGTCGGCATTTTCACCGACCACTGTCTGCTCCTGCACCGGTACTGTCCGTGATCCATCTGACGCAGCAACCAGTCGCGGGTTGCTGTTTCCTGGAAGCGTGGCCCAGTCTGGGCGAGTAAGACACGCGTGAAGGAAACAGGGGTCCCAGATGTTGTCACTGGTGTACGTGAGCACGATGGCTCGCCCGGTCACGGACGAGGAGCTCGCGGAGATCCTCGTGATCGCCCGGGAGAAGAACCTGCAGCTGGGCATCACCGGGATCCTGGCCCATCAGGGCAGCAACTGCCTCGGGATCATCGAAGGCGACGACGACGACGTCCGGGAGCGGTTCGCCGGGATCCGGCAGGACCCACGCCACATCAACGTCCGTGAAGTGGCCGTCGATCACATCAGTGCGCGGGCATTCCCAGAATGGTCGATGGCGTTCCAATCCGCCGACCCTCTCATCAAGGACATCCCGGGATTTCTCGACCTGTTCACCGACCATCCGGACCCCGTCCCGGGCGGCGGCAACACATCGCGGGCGAAAGCACTCCTGGAGTGGTTCCGGAAGCACCCCCTCGCACCATTGACCGACCAGGGCGTCGGCGATGCGATCGAGCCGCGTCTGCAGATCATCAGCGCCGCGATCATGGTGCTGCACGATGTAGGCGTGGAACGGGCCGACATGGACCAGATCGCCGACACCGCAGGGATCAGCGTCGACGCACTCCGACAGCACTTCCCGACCCGGCAGAGCCTGCTGACCGCCACCGTCGACCGGTGGTCCAGCACCCTGTCTCGGCCCTTGCTGCCCATCGCCGAGCAGTACGGCGCGGTCGCATACCTGCACGCGCTCATCGTCGCGTACTCGGAAGAACCCGCACTGATGCGGCTGCTCGCATCAACCCTTGCAGCAAGCTCCGACCCAGCAAACGAGGGTGCGGACTACTACCGCACCCTGTACCTCCGATTCCGGCAGACCATCCGCACCGCCCTCGAGCACGACATCCGTACTGGTCGAGAACCGAACACGATGGAGCCCGCCCGCGCCACGGAACAGCTCCTCGCCCTCTACGACGGCCTCCGCGTGCAAGCGCTCCTCGTCCCCGGATTCGACATCATCGAAGCCTTCGACCGTGCAGCATCACGCATGCGCCGAGGCTGGTCCGAGGACTACCGCCGCACTGACCTCTTCGAAATCCCACTCGACCGCACCCGCGAACACACTGCACGCCCCGACCTGTTCGGCTCCCAGTAGGGTCGCGCTCCCGTTGGAAGCGCGGGGCGGCCACCGGATAGGTGGCAGCCGCCCCGCTCGCAACGGGAACCACCCCGCTGCTGCTCCACAGTTTGCACCCACCCAGGCTCGTGCTTGCGGAGGTGTGCGGACCGTTCGGGTCATCCCGCACGTCCCCGGGATAGTGCACACTGCTCAACTCTCCTCCGCGGAGAACGCGAACCGAGACGACGATGAGAGATCCGGGGCGTCGATGCCGCGGAGCGCACCGTCTGCATGGACCTGAGCGGGGTCAATCTCCAGGGGTGCGGGGTAACGGCCGATTTCTTGAAGCTCGGCGGTACCCCCGGTGCGTCGTGCGGACCCGAACTGCCCGGCGGACCTTCCACTATCCGACAGTTGTGGGTCTGTGACCAGTCCGCACCATCGCGGACCCATCAGAACCGGGTTACTGCGTGGGGGTGTCTTCTTCGGGGTTGAAGTGCGAGTCGGTATCGGAGTAACCGGCGGCGAGCCCGTCCGGGTGGTTCGGGATGGTGCTGTCGTCACCGAGACCAGCGGGCTTCACCGTGCCATCCGAGTCGGTGGTGGCCACTTCCACGTCGGGCCCCTCGAGGGCACCGTCATCGTTTGGGACGGAGGGTGGGGTGATGTTGCTCATTGTGTCTCCTTCACTGTTCCGGTGCTGGTGGTTGTGGTGCGGTGGAGGGCTGCGACGTCGTTGAGGAACCGGGTGATGATCTCCGCGTCCGCTAGGGGAATGGCGGCACAGAGGGCGGCGATGTGCGCGGCAAGTGGGTCGGTGTCGTCTCGATCCGGTGTAGCCAGAGTCAGCTGCACGTAGCTGGAGCGTCGATCGGTGGGGTTTGGCACTCGCGTGAGAAATCCGGACGCCTCCAACCGGTCTAGCAGGCTCGTCATCGACGGCGTGGTGATGCCGAGGTGCTCGCCGAGCTGCTTCGGCGTGCACGGCTCATCCCGCGCCGACGCAGCCCGGAGGTACCGGAGCGCCTCCCGCTCCGTGATCGACGTGTGTCCTGCGGCCGCCCGAGTGCGCTCAAGCCGCGCAGCCGCATACCGGCACCGCTCGACCGCATCGAGCAACGCGGCCACGGGTACAACAGGCGTCTCCGACATGCCCCCACCGTACAAACTCGGCCGTTCCGCGGCGCTCGGGCGATGGATTACAACAGCCATCCCGCACCTCACAAACTACCTGACCGTACCCGGGTGGTGCTCGGTACCGTTTACGGGGCTGCGCCGCGGAACCCTAGCCGCTGGCCGTCCGAGCTGCTGCTCGGGTTGGAATCGTCACGCGCACCAGCGGACGTCGTAGCGCGAGGGCGCCTGCCCCCTGACCCGAACCACGGGCAGGCGCCCACACCTCACGTC
>NZ_JADKSB010000043.1:0-2465 GCF_015350935.1 Curtobacterium sp. VKM Ac-2887
CCGAGCACCAACGGACCAGGACGCACCTGGGCAGCGAAGTAGGCCACTGGAACGGCGCTGTCCACTGGCACGTCGAGCAGATCGCCGATGATCGCCTCAAGGCCAGTCTCCTCAAGCAATTCGCGCCGACAAGCCTCACGGAGGCTCTCACCTTCCTCCACCCCACCACCAGGAAGCACCCAATAGTTCCGACCGTCCTTCAATCGATCGATGACGAGCAGGCTCTCGCCTCGGATGACGACGGCCGCTGATCTGACGCGCATCCGGCCAGCACACCACGAAACGCCTGGCCGTGTCCCACAGCCCGGCGTCAAGGTGTCCCGACTGACGATCGGCTGTTGGGCGGTCGGCGACGGCGCTTCCGCTCGTATCCGCTTAAATCACCCCGTAGCGTCGTCCTATGTATCAAGACGGGCTGGTGGTCGAAGCGGCCAGCGCCGCGGACATTCCTGCAGCTCAAGCGCTCATCGACGGTGCGAGGCAGTGGCTGCGCTCGCGTGGGATAGACCAGTGGCAAGACCCCGTGCCGGATGCTGTTCTACTCCGCGACGCCGAGCAGGGGAATCTCTTCGTCGTGCGTCAGCACCAGGTGATCGTGGCCATGGTCACCGTGTCCGACTCGGACTCCGAGACGTGGGGCATGGAGAGCAGCTCCGCTGTGTACGTGCACCGACTGGCCGTTGCGCAGACTCATCGTGGCAGCCGGCTCGGACAACGACTGCTGGTGTGGGCAGAACACAGGGCTACCGAGCGCGGGGCGGCCCTCGTGCGGCTCGACTGTGCGACGGAAAACCCGGGCTTGCGGCGCTTCTACGAACAGCAAGGGTTCCGGCACGTTCGCGACGTGACGGTGACAGCCCTCGAGGGCGGGCGGCAACTCGCGTCCAGCCTCTACGAACACGAGCTGGTCCGGTAGCCGGTCGGCTACCGAGACAGGGACGGGGGCGGCCTCTCTTGCTCGCAGCGTTGCGGTCTGCCAGCGTTGGCGCATGGGCGACGACGTGACCACGCTGCGTCGAGTGCCCGGGTTCCGCCCGTACTGGTCTGCCGCGACCGTCTCGTCGTTCGGATCAGCAGTGACCGCGGTAGCCGTGCCGGTTCTCGTGGTGACGGTGCTGCACGCTAGCCCGTTCGAAGTAGGACTGGTCAACGCTGCCCAGTTTCTGCCGTACGCATTGTTCGGTCTGATCGTCGGCGCGTACGTCGATCGGTTCCGGCGCAAGCCACTCCTGATCTGGGCGAGTGTCGGTCGTGGCGTGTGCCTGAGCGCGATTCCGGTGCTTTGGTTGACCGGGCTCTTGAACCTCTGGGTGACGGCGGCGGCGTTGTTCGTGTTCGGAATCTTGTCCGTCGTGGGATTCGCCGCCGCGCAGTCCCTCCTCCCTCGGATCGTTCCTCGCCCTCTCCTGCTAGCAGCGAATGCGCGGGTGGATCAGAGTGACGCGGCAGCGCAGACGGTGGGCACGGCTCTCGGAGGTGTCCTGGTCAGCATCGTGACCGCCCCGGTGGCAATCGCGCTCGATGCGTTGAGCTACTTCGTCGACGCTGTCCTCATCGCCCGCGTCCGCGTCGTCGAGCAGAAGTCAGCACGCGTGGCGGCTGCGCGGCTGCGGCGCGACATCGCTGACGGGTTGCGGTGGACGTACGGTCATCCGATTCTCGCACCGCTGGCGCTGTCGACACATCTCTGGTTCCTCGCCAACGCCGCCGGACTGACGGTATTCGCGACACACACGCTCCGCACCCTCGCGCTCCCAGCGGCCGTGTACGGGGCCATCCTCGCAGTCAGCGGCGTCGCGATGCTCCTCGGTGCCACTGCGGCGCCGCGCCTCGGCACACGCTTCGGCGCCGGCCGAACGATCATCGCCGCACGAGCCGCCTACCCGATCGCATGGGCGGCCATCACGCTCACGACCGTTGGCACCGGTGTTGCAGCACCACCGGGGTCCGTCGTGGTCTTGTTCGTCGCCTTCGCCGTACACGGCGCTGCCGCGGGCTGCGAGAACGCGAACGAAATGAGCCTCCGCCAGACCGTCACTCCCGACGCGCTTCTCGGCCGGATGAACGGCACGATGCGCAGCGCGAACAGAACCCTTGCGGCTGCGGGAGCATTGAGTGGCGGCGCACTCATGACCGTCGCTGGGGATGGCTTCGCGCTGCTCGCGGTGACCCTCGTGTTCGCTGGCGCCGTCGTCGTCGCGATGTGCTCGCCCCTCAGAACCAACGCCGTTCGCTAGAGGATCGGCTTACGGACACCATGTCGAACCGCCCCGCACGGCGTTGGTCGCTAGGTTGATTGCAGTCCGGTCCTGCCGACGTGGTGAGCGGGAGGAGTGACGATGGGTGCGGGAGTGCTCCCATGAGTGCCGTGTGTTGGCGTCCCGCTGATCGTCGCAGTCATCGTGTCCGCGGTCGTCTCGCAAGCCAGCGACCGATGGTGATTGCTTGTTGATCGTTGTGGGGTA
>NZ_JADKSB010000044.1:0-1965 GCF_015350935.1 Curtobacterium sp. VKM Ac-2887
ACCTAGGACGTGTTGCTAAAGGTTGAGAGCGAGCCGGCAGATGCGTTCGCAGAGGTCTTCGTAACTGATGCCGCTTGCGGCGGCGGATTGCGGGAGCAGACTGGTGGAGGTCAGTCCGGGCAGGCTGTTGGTCTCGATGATCCAAAGGCGATCGTCGCCATCGAGCCGGAAGTCCGATCTGCTGTATCCGTCCAGGCGCAGGGCCTCGTGCGCGCGTAACGCCGCGGCGCGTGCGCTCTCTGCGACCTCGGCGGGGACGTCGGCGGGGAACTGCTCGCGGACGGCGAAGGGTTGATACTTGTCCTCGTACGAGAATGCGCTGTCCGGCGGCAGCATGATCTCGCCGACAGCGAGCGGGCGACCGTCGAGCACGCCGACTGTCAGCTCGCGTCCTCGGACGAACTTCTCGACCATCACGGCGCCGTACTGCGAGGCGTGTCCGATGGCGCTCTTCAGATCGTCGGGCCCATGGACGACCGATAGCCCGACCGTGGATCCTTGAGCGGTCGGCTTGACGACCGTCGGGAAGCCAAGAGTCCGAGTGACCCCGTCTGCGTCTATGGGGGCCAGCACCCAGTCCGGGGTGTCCACCCCAGCGGCCCGGAGGAGCGTCTTCGCGACGTCCTTGTCCATGGCCAGGCCGCTGCCGAGGGGGCCGGAACCGGTGTAGCGGAGACCCGCGAGCTCGAGCAGCGCTTGGATACGGCCGTCTTCCCCGGAACCACCGTGCAGGGCAAGGAACACCAGGTCGCTGTCCCCGACAGCCGCGGGAAGCCGCAGCGTCGCGCTCGTGGACGGCAGCGCTTGGAGCTGCGTCCCGGTCGGCGGGGCGACTGCAACCGACTCGGTGAGAATGCGCTGCTCGTCAGTGGCGGACAGCGCCCCGAAGGCGGTGTCGACGGCGAGGACCTCGTGCCCGCGGGAACGAAGCGCCGCTATGACCTGGGTCGCACTGGCGATGGAGACGTCGCGTTCCTCGCTCGCGCCCCCAAACAGCACCGATATCCGCACGATCCGACCGTAGCGGAGAACGACCGCGCACTCATCCGTCGCCCCGCTGGGTCCAGAGCAGGGACGCTGCGAGACAGAGCCCTGCGTGGTAGTTCCGTGCGGTCTTGTCGGAGCGCATCGCGATGCCCCGCCACTGCTTGAGTCGATTGAAGCACCGCTCCACGACGTTGCGGCTCTTGTAATCGTCCGCATCGAACACGATCGGTCTGCCCGGTCGTTTGCGACGGTGAGCGATCTGGTCGTCGCGTTCCGGGATCGTCGCCTTCACGTCCCGTGATCGCAGCCACGCCCTGTTCGCTCTCGATGGGTAGCCCTTGTCCGCACGCAGCCGGTCCGGCCGGGAACGGGGACGTCCCGCCGTGGGGACACGGATCTGCTCCATCGTCGCCGACAGCATGATCGTGTCCGCGACCTGCCCGCCTGTGACGACGAAGCCGAGCGGCCTGCCCTTACCGTCGCAGACGAGGTGCGTCTTCGTCGTCAAGCCTCCACGAGATCGTCCGATCGCGTGATCGGCCGGTTCAGCCGCGGTCTTGTTGTAGTTCGACGTGCCCCTTTTTGACGCGAGGCAACGTCGCGCCGTGCTGATGCACGCGAGCGAGCGTGGAGTCGATCGACGCAGCCCAGTCGATTTCGCCGCGGCGTTCGGCTGCGCCCTGCAGGTGTTCGAGCAGCCGCGCCCAGACGCCGCCTTTGGCCCACCGGTCGAAGTTCCGGTAGATCGTGTTCCAGTTCCCGAACCGATCAGGCAGGTCCCGCCACGGTGCTCCCGTCCGGAACCGCCACACCACCGCCTCCACCACGACCCGACGATCCACCGGCGGCCGGCCTCTCGGCTTCGCAGGCGGGAACAGCGGACCGATCGCCGCCCAAGTCTCATCGGAGATCACGTCACGCGGCACACCTCAAGCGTGACCCACGGCACCCGAGCACCCATTTAGCAACACGCCCTAG
>NZ_JADKSB010000045.1:0-380 GCF_015350935.1 Curtobacterium sp. VKM Ac-2887
CAGGCACGAGGTCAATCAATAAATTGGCATTGACAATGTGCACGCTGTTGAGTTCTCAAGGACCAGACGCACTCCCCACTCCGCCCGTCGGGCTTCGTCAGAGAGGCATTCGTCTCTCGACACCGTCGAGCACCACGATCGAGACCGTGGAACCTTGGGTGTCGGTTGCCTGAGCGGGACCCCGTCCGGACTGCATCTCCAGGTGTTTCCACCTGGTGACCGTCTCGGCCGTTCCGTTCCCCGCCTCAGCGGCAACGAGTGACAACATTACGGGGAGGTGAACGGGAGCGCCAGCCGGGCCGCTTCCCGGGCGTGTCGCAGGCGGGGACCCACGTGCGTCGACGAGCAGGCCCGAACGGTTCGACGTCGTTACCTGCACC
>NZ_JADKSB010000045.1:480-1376 GCF_015350935.1 Curtobacterium sp. VKM Ac-2887
GGGACTCCGGGACTCCGGGACTCCGGGACTCCGGGACTCCGGGACTCCGGGACTCCGGGACTCCGGGACTCCGGGACTCCGGGACCAGCATCCTCCCCCGGCAGTCGGATGGCGAACGTCGATGCCGTGCCCATCCCTCCCGTGCAGGCCGAACACCACGACGCGCCCAGCTCAGGCGATCGCTCGCGCGGCATTGGGCAACCACTCATCACATGAACAACGCCCCTTGGACCAGCGAGCGGCGTCCGTGAGCAGGATCCACATCGCGGTAGGCATCGCCGGCTCGACAGGCTCCCTCGAGCCCGGAGACCGGCTCGAGGCGCGGCCGCAAGCGAGTGGACCACTTCGTGCCGAGCCGAGTCGCACACTCGAAGGCGCTCACAGCCGCCGCACCATGGGCAGTATCCCGCCTGGGCCCGTGCCACCTTCAACGCAAGGTTCGACACTGAGCGCCGCTGGCCCAGAGGCCTGTCCGACCCGACCGCCCAGCGACGCACGCACACTGCTTCGTGAGCAGAAACGGTCGGGTGCGCTCGGCATCACTCGACCGTTTCTGCTCACGAAGGGTCAGCGCCACTCGCGGAGGAACGTCGAGCTCGTCATCGCGGGAGGCCGGCGCCAGACCGCGACTGACCGAGGCAGCGAGGAGTGGCAGGACCACGGAACCGAACGGGACACTTCGTGAGCAGAAATGGTCGGGTCGCACACGTGTACTCGACCATTTCTGCTCACGAACCGGCGCCGCGAACGGACACCCGCCACGAAGAACCTCCGGAAACGCAGAAAACCCCTGACCAGTGCTGGTCAGGGGTTCCCTGATCTTACCTACGTTAAGTCCGGCGGCGTCCTACTCTCCCACAAGGTCCCCCTTGCAGTACCATCGGCGCTGAGAGGCT
>NZ_JADKSB010000046.1:0-1291 GCF_015350935.1 Curtobacterium sp. VKM Ac-2887
CTCGAGCAGGGCGAGCCCGGCGAGCATCGCTAGCGATTCTGCGGCAGACAGATTCAACGGTGGCAGGGAGTAGTCCGAAAGGATTGAGTAACCGCCCTTTGCTCCGTGGTCTGCGTAGATGGGAACACCAGCAAGTTGCAGCGATCCGATGTCGCGTTCAATGGTGCGCGTGGACACTTGCAGTTCACTCGCGAGCCGAGCGGCGGACCAGGGGCGGCGTGCTCCTCGAAGGAGGTCTACGAGTGCGTACTGCCGCTCGGCTCGCTTCATGGTCTCAGTCTTTCAGAGCGATCGCGCGTGGAACCAGGTCAGCTCCGCATGCTTCGTTGTCCGCCGACGGACCAGACCCGGCTGATGTGGCCGTCCTCCGTGAAGTCGAAGACGTCGACACCGCCGACGTGGATGTCGCCGGCCTGCAGGTCCCAGAGCAGTCGGCCGTGACGGCCGTCGATAGCGTCGGCGACGCTTGTGAAGACGGCACCAGCGTGCCGTTCGTGCCACCAGCCGAGATACTGCGCGAAGTCGTCTGCGGTGCGGATGTCATCTGCGGGGGTTGAGCCGTCGGGTTCGGTTACAGCGAAGTGGATTCGGAAGTCGTCGGCGCAGATCTGTCGTGCGAGGTCGCCGTCGGTGTTCCACATGGTCAGCCACAAGTCGAGCGAGTCTTGGGCCGTAGCGATGGTCGGAAGGTCTGTGTTCTTGGACATGTATCCACCCTCGGGCGTCGACGCGACAACTGTGTGTCGGTGTTTTGAACAGTGTTTCGCCGCTGCAAGGAGTGGACTGGACCATGCTCAGCCCGAAACGCGCTGCGGGAATCTCTCGCGCCTATGGAGCAGCCACACGCGACTCGTCAACTCGTGTGCGGAAGTGATCCGTGATGGTCGGGCCGCCTATCCGCGGCTGGCACCGCAAGATCGCAGCCCTCGTCCAGCAGGACCCCCGGTTGCACTACGCCCTCGGCTGCGCAACAACTACGACGAGAACGATGGTCGGCAGGGATCGGCTACCGAGACTGGCAGCGTGCGGTGTGGCCCTGGTTCGGCTGGGTTCAGATGTTGCGGCGGATCGCGGTGAGGGTGGTGTCGTCGTCGAGGTCTGGGCCGGCAGCTTCCATGAACGCGGTGAGGGCGAGTTGCAAGTCCGGGGCGGTTCGTAGGTTGGTGGCAAGCTGCGTGAGGGTGTCGATGGTCGCGCCGGGGAGCTCGAACAGGCCATCGGTGACGATCAGGAGCAGCTCCCCGGGGCGAGATGGAGGATACGGGGCAGGCGAGGTATCCCGGCGGGTTGC
>NZ_JADKSB010000047.1:0-1088 GCF_015350935.1 Curtobacterium sp. VKM Ac-2887
TGTAGTTCCCCGGGACGTTGTGAACGGGTGACGTAAGTGAAGACCTCCGGGACGATGTGAGTTACCACACACCACGTCGTCACCGGAGGTCTTCGTGACTCACGCTAATGCCCCGTTCACTCCAACGGGCAGAGAACGCCTTGCTCGGCTGATCGTCGTCGATGGTTGGCCGGTCCGTCGGGCCGCGGAACGGTTCCAGTGCTCGCCAGCGACGGCAGCGAAGTGGGCTGCACGATACCGAGCGGGCCTGTCGATGGCCGACCGGTCGTCGAGGCCGTTGTCGAGTCCGACCAGAGTCCCGTCCCGGCTGGAACGCCGCATCCTCGCGTTGCGGGTCACCCGGCGGTGGGGACCGCACCGGATTGCGTTCCACCTGGGCCTGGCCCGCTCGACAGTCGGACGTGTCCTGGCCCGGTTCCGGATGCCGCTGCTGCGCAACATTGACCAAGCAACCGGGCTCCCGGTTCGCCGGCCGACTCCGGTGCGATACGAGAAGTCCCGGCCGGGTGAGCTCGTCCACGTCGACATCAAGAAGCAAGGCCGCATCCCAGATGGTGGCGGCTGGCGCGCTCACGGACGCGGGTCAGCCCAGGACCGCGCCGCCGGCTCGAATCGTGATCGTGCTGCTCGTCGGGGCGGTCGCGCCTCTCGCGGATACCGGTTCCTGCACCACGCGGTCGATGATCACTCCCGGCTGGCGTATTCAGAGATCCACGACAACGAACTCGGCGCCACCGCTGCCGGGTTCTGGG
This sequence comes from Curtobacterium sp. VKM Ac-2887, assembly GCF_015350935.1. Classification (NCBI taxonomy): domain Bacteria; kingdom Bacillati; phylum Actinomycetota; class Actinomycetes; order Micrococcales; family Microbacteriaceae; genus Curtobacterium; species Curtobacterium sp. VKM Ac-2887. Next base: position 753 of record NZ_JADKSB010000047.1, read on the forward strand.
CCCGCGCAAACACGTTCTTCGCCGCCGCGGGGATCCATGTCGAGGCCGTGATGACCGACAACGGTGCGTGTTACCGATCCCGCGACTTCGCGACCGCCCTCGGTGACGCGAAGCACCGCTTCACCAGGCCCTACCGGCCGCAGACCAACGGGAAGGTCGAGCGGTTCAATCGGACCCTCGCCGCGGAATGGGCCTACGCCCGTCACTACGACAGTGATGCAGCCAGAACCGCGACCTACGCGGACTGGCTGCATCACTACAATCACCACCGACCACACACCGGCCTCGGCGGCCAAACCCCATCAGATCGCGTTCACAACCTCACGGGGAACTACA
>NZ_JADKSB010000048.1:0-1061 GCF_015350935.1 Curtobacterium sp. VKM Ac-2887
AGGCGGGTCCCCAGAGCACTCACCAGAGCGCGTCGATCCGTTCCCGGACCTGTCGTGCAACTCGGGCGCCTACGCCACGATCGAGTGTGCCGCAGATTCCGACAACCATGCCGTTCGTCGATGTACCTAGCGCCTCGATCCGCCCAGCACGAGTTCGAACGCTCTCCACATCTGCTCGGGCTGCGCAATGACGGATTGCATCCCCACCGCGACGGCTCCGGTGTCGTCCACTGGTGTATCGCCAATCATGACGCAGTCCGGCGCTTCGACCCCCAACTCGCGTGCCGCCACCCGGAAGATCGCTGGGTCCGGCTTCACGCATCCAACCTCGTAGGACAGGACCACCGCGTCGAACAGCGACTCGAGCCCCCAGCGCTGCAGGATCGGGCGAACATCCAACGCCGTGTTCGACACGATGGCGAGCTTCTTTCCCTGATCGTGGATCGCTCGCACGAAGTCCTCAGCACCCCTGTTCATCTCCACCTGGTCCGGCATGACGTCGTACAGCGCCTCTGCAAGTGCTGGCGTTGCGACACCGTCGTGACTGATGGCAGCGATGAACGTGCTGCGGTGCTTCGCCGGGTGCAGGTCCCAGTTCTCGGCCGGGAAGAGCGACCGCGCCACCAACCACACCTGCGACAGTCTTGCCGTGAGCGCCTCGCGAGCGACCTCATCGCCGCTGCCGATTTGTCTCAGCGCGGCATCGATCCAGAGACCCTTCGAGGAACGGATCGCCAAGGTATTGAAAAAGTCCAGCAGGACGGCCCGAGCCATCAGAGGACTTCAGTAATCCGGCGCGCGCCCGGGGCGCGGCCCGTCGGACGGAGCTGGACATCAATGATCATCACGTGACGCTACTGCCGGGACGATCGGGGAACGCAAGTTCTCGTCCTTCGAGGCAAGTTTGCCTCAACAGCCGATCCCCTACCGGCGGGCCTCGACGACCAGCTGCACCGCCTGTCTTGCCGCTTCCGGTACCAACGGGATCTGAGCGAGGAAAGCCACTTCCACCCACCTCGGCTCGTACTGGTTCAGTTCTGATGCTCGTTCGATTTCTGGGC
>NZ_JADKSB010000049.1:0-846 GCF_015350935.1 Curtobacterium sp. VKM Ac-2887
GCGGAAGCCAATCGGGACGTCGTAGCCGCGGACTTCGTCGCACACAGGAAGGGCGACTCCGGATCGCGGGCTGCGCCTGACAGATCCAGGTTACCCAGCCTCACTGACAACCCATTGAAAAATAAAGGCGACCCCAATTATCACCTGGCCTATGCCGACAGTGCGGACAAGGGTTCGGCTATAGAGCCACTTCACGGTTTCTTTCGGTAGCAAAGAAGGCTGTTTCAGAACAGCCTTGCGCGCTGCGTCTGGAAAAATGTTAACAATCGATCCGACCACAACGGCGACGATCCCGATTACTCCGAAGAAAACATGTGGATTCATGATGGCACCTACAACTTTACCAAGTGTAAGACACGTTGGTACCGCATGACGCTCCTGCCCGGAGCCCGCCTCCGAGGCCCATGGTCTGCGTTCCCAGAAGCGATCCTGAGCACGGTCGCCGTGTTGTTCTATACCGGACTGCCGGCACTCGTTCTCGGCTTCAGCGTCGGGCTCATGGCCACTTTGTTCGTGTTCTTCGTGTTCGCGGTCCTCCAGCATGCTGGCGCCAATGACTCCAAGCCTGTGGGCGGCGGCCATCCTCGCCGAGATCGGAACGATCTGGCCGAGCGCGTTCTTCGTATCAATGTTGAGATTTCCCCCGTGGACCACCGCGATTGTCGTGGCGAGCAGCGCCGTGGGCTCGGCAGTCCTGGGACAGCGCCTACTCAGACGACTCGTTACCGCGTCGTAAAGCAGGAGGGTCGGCCACCGGGACACGGAGCGGTGCGGAAACGACGACACCGAACGACCCCGCTCACAGGCGGCGTGTTGCGCGAGTCTGACGGTGTCCGGAGGACGATC
>NZ_JADKSB010000005.1:0-256335 GCF_015350935.1 Curtobacterium sp. VKM Ac-2887
GGTGCCGGTCCGGCGGACCGGCACCGGGCCTCCAGGCGGTCACGCCCACCCCGTCGGGCCGCACCCTAGGGCGGTCACGCCCACCCCGTCGGGCCGCACCGTAGGGCGGTTGCGCTCGGCGCGTCGCGCCGCGGCTAGAGTGGTCGGCATGCCCCGGGACGAACACGGACACCTGACCGCCGGCCGCGTCTCCCCGCTCCGGACCGTCCCGAAGGACATCGAACGCCCGGAGTACGTCGGCAAGGTCGAACCGCACGAGCACGGCCTCGGTGACACGTACTCCCCCGACGAGGTCGAGCGCATCCGCACCGCCGGCCGCATCGCGTCCCAGGCCATCGACGCCGTCGGCGCGGCGATCCGTCCGGGCGTGACCACCGACGAACTCGACCGCATCGGCCACGACTTCGTCGTCGCACACGGCGCCTACCCGTCGACGCTCGGGTACCGCGGGTACCCGAAGTCACTGTGCTCGAGCCTCAACGAGGTCATCTGCCACGGCATCCCCGACGACACCGTCCTGCAGGAGGGCGACCTCGTCAACATCGACATCACCGCCTACAAGGACGGGATGCACGGCGACACAAACCGCACGTTCATCGTCGGGCAGGCGTCGCAGGAGGTGTCGGACCTGGTGACGCGGACCGAAGAAGCGCTCCGACGCGGCATCAAGGCCGTGGCCCCCGGCCGGGAGGTGAACGTCATCGGCCGCGCCATCGAGGCGTACGCGAAGCGCTTCGGCTACGGAGTCGTCCGCGACTACACCGGCCACGGTGTCGGTCGTGCCTTCCACTCCGGCCTGATCATCCCGCACTACGACGCGCCGCAGTACGACGACGTCATCGAGCAGGGCATGGTGTTCACCATCGAACCCATGTTGACCCTCGGCGGGATCGAGGCCGACATCTGGTCCGACGACTGGACGGTCTCGACGCGCGACAAGTCGTGGACCGCGCAGTTCGAGCACACCCTCGTCGTCACCGAACGCGGCGCGGAGCTCCTCACCGTCTCCTGACCGGACACCCCTTCCTGACCGGGCACTCCGGCAGGCAACCGAAAGGCACGACAACCTCATGACCTCCCTCGCAGTCGGCGTCGACATCGGTGGTACGGGCATCAAGGGCGCGATCGTCGACGTCGCGTCCGGTGAACTGACCACGGACCGCATCAAGAAGGCCACCCCGGAAGGCGGGAAGCCCCACGACATCACCGCCGTCGTCGCCTCGATCCTCGACGAACTCGCACCCGCGGCCGACGTCCCCGTCGGCGTGTGCTTCCCCGCGATCGTGCGGGACGGCAAGACCATGTCGGCTGCGAACGTGTCGAAGAAGTGGATCGGCTTCGAGGCCGAAGCGCTGTTCGAGAAGGAGCTCGGCCGCGCGATCCACTTCGTCAACGACGCCGACGCCGCCGGGTTCGCCGAGCAGCAGTTCGGCGCGGCGAAGGGCAAGGACGGCCTGGTGATCGTGACGACGCTGGGCACCGGGATCGGCAGCGCGCTCATCAACGACGGTGTGCTCATCGTGAACTCGGAGCTCGGACACCTGGAGATCGACGGGCACGACGCCGAGTCGCGCGCGTCCTTCGCTGCCAAGGAGCGCGACGACCTGTCGTGGAAGCACTGGGCGAAGCGCCTGCAGACCTACTACTCGACGCTCGAGGCCCTGCTCTCCCCCGAGCTCTTCGTCGTCGGCGGCGGCGTGTCGAAGCAGTACGAGGAGTTCCTGCCGCTGCTCGACCTGCAGGCGAAGATCATCCCGGCGACCCTGCGCAACAACGCCGGCATCATCGGCGCGGCGACCCTGGCTGCCCGGAGCGCCTGACCCGGCGGTCGGTCGGACGATCGAGCCCGCACTGGCCCGCACCGTGCGGCGTGGGAGTCGTTCGCTGCGGTTCGACGCGCCCCGCCGCTGGCGCCGAGGTTCCACGACTCGCCGCCTGCGGTGCGCCGAGGTTCCACGGAGCCCCCTCGTGCGCGCCGACATGCCGAGATCTCGGAACCTCGGGGCGCGGGCACGGGCGGGCACGGGCACGGGCACGGGGCCGGTACACTCGGACCTGCGAATGGGTCGGTGAGACGGTCGCGTCACTCCCCCGGGAGTGCCGAGGAACGTCCGGGCTCCACAGAGCAGGGCGGTGGGTAACACCCACCCGGAGCAATCCGCGAGACAGTGCCACAGAAAGCAGACCGCCGGCGGCAACGTCGGTAAGGGTGAAACGGTGGTGTAAGAGACCACCAGGGGTCCGGGTGACCGGATCCGCTCGGTAAACCTCGCCCGGAGCAAGGTCAGACAGAGGACGCTGAGGCTGCTCGCCGAGTCCTCGGGTAGACCGCTGGAGGCCGACGGCAACGTCGGTCCGAGAGAGATGGCCGTCACCGCCGTGCAAGCGGCGGGACAGAACCCGGCGTACGGCCGGCCCATTCGCCCCACTTCCACGAGACCCGTGCTCGACGCATGGTGCGGCGCTCGCGATCCCGTGCGAGGTTGCACGCTCGGTGCAGCGTCACAAGGCCGCACCGAGCGTGCAACCTCGCACCAGGCGACGGACCCCGCACCGTGCGCCCCCGCGCCGCCACACCCCGCACCGTGCGCCCCCGCGCCGCCACACCCCGCACCGTGCGCCCCCGCGCCGCCACATCCCGCACCGTGCACCACAGACGGCAGGCGCGGTGCCAGCTGGCACCGCGCCTGCCGTCGACAGCGTGCGAGCGCCTACAGCCCGGACTCGGCCGTCCGCACCAGGATCGCGTCGCTGTCCGGGCACAGCACCACGTCGTCCGGCGCGGCCCGGCGGATGTCCTGCAGGTCCGAGTTGTTCAGCGCCACGCCCGACGCCGTCGACACCCCACCCTGCAGCAGCGACGCACCGAAGCCGTAGCGGGCACGCTGCCGGTCGTAGAGCGCGAGCAGCTCGGCCGGCACCTTCGCGGCGACGTCGGCCCGGGCCTGCTCGGCAGAGGCACGGTCGGACGACAGCCGCGCGATCTCGGCGTCACGCTCGGCGACCAGGCTGGAGCGGGCGGCTTCGACGTCGGCGAGCTGCGCCTCGATGTCGCCGACCCGGGCGCGGAGGCCGTCGAGGTTCTCCATGACCTCGAGTTCGGCGGTCTCGAGGCCACCGATGCGGCGCTGCAGCGACTCGAGCTCGTTCTGCAGGCCGGTCGCGTCCTTCGAGTTCGACACGTTCTGCAGCATCGTGGTGTCGCGCTCGACGCGGGCCTGCGCGGTGGCGGTGTCGGACTCCAGGCGGGCGAGTTCGCGTTCGGCGTCCTCGACCAGGCCGGTCGCGGCGACGAGTTCGCTGCGCAGCCCGGCGGCCTTGGTGCCGAGTCCGGTGAGCTGGTCGCCCTTCTGCAGCGACGTGATGCGGTGCGCGATGCGGGTGACGTCGTTGTCGAGTCGTTGGACGTCGAGGAGGATGACCTGGTCCTCGGGTGCTGCCTTCATGGTCAGACTCCTTCAGTGGGGGTGGTGGGTTCGGCCGCCGGCAGGACCGCGAAGTCCCACGGGTCGGTGCGGAGGTCGCTCACGGTGACCCGGACGCCGGCAGCCTGGCGCAGTTGCGCGGCCGCGACGTCGAGCCAGAGCCACTCGGTGGCCCAGTGCGAGGTGTCGATGAGGGCGGGACCGCCGCCGAGCAGCGCCTGCTCGCGGAACTCGGACGCCGGGTGGTGGCGGAGGTCGCTCGTGATGTACACGTCGGCAGCGAGGACGGCGGGGTGGCCGAGCAGCGAGTCCCCCGCGCCGGCGCACAGTGCCACGGTGCGGACGGGCTGGTCGAAGTCGCCGGACACCCGGACCCCGGTCGCGGTGGGCGGCAGCAGGTCGACGAGTTTCCGTGCCAGGGCGCCGAGGGTCGTGCCCTCGGCGAGGACCCCGACGCGGCCGATGCCCGTCGCGGGGTCGGCGCCCGCGTCGAGCGGACGCTGGTCGGTGAGGCCGATCCGGTCGGCGAGCACGGCCGAGGTACCGGTGGTGACGACGTCGGCGTTGGTGTGGGCCGCGATCAGGGCGCTGCCACCGCGCACGAGGGTCGCGAGGACGCTGCCCTTGTACGTCGACTCGGCGATCGTCGTGACGCCGCGGAGCAGGAGCGGGTGGTGCGTGAGCAGGAGCCCGGCACCGAGCTCGACCGCTTCACGTGCGGTCGCGGGGAGGGCGTCGACGGCCAGGTGGACGTGCTCGACGGTGGCGTCCGGGTCCCCGGCGACCAGTCCGACGGCGTCCCACGACTCGGCTCCTGCGGCGGGCCACAGGTCTTCGATCACGGCCTGGAGTTCGCGGAGCGTCGGCATCCGGTCAGTCTACCGAGGCGACCGCGTCGGCACCGGCAGCCGGTCCGCGCGGGGTGATCCGGGCCTCCCGGTCAGCGGCGACCGAGCGCACGGAGCAGGCCGGCGACGAGTCGCGACCACCAGCCGGGCCGGGCCGGCTCGTCGGTGCCGGTTTCGGTGTCGGTGCCGGTTTCGGTGTCGAAGCTCGCCGGTGCGGCCGTCTCGACGACGGGTACGGCGATCACGTCCGGCAGCACGACGGGCGTGCTCGCGGTCGTGCCCTGGTGGGCGGTGAGGGCGGCCGCGAACGCGGCACGGTCGATGACCGTCGGCCCGGTGGCGGGCTGGACGAGCGGCGTGGGTCGCGTGTTCGCGGACACCGGCGACACGGCCGGGAGGCCCAGCACCGGTCGCACGGGCTCGTCGCGTTCCGGGGCGACCAGCGCCACGGCCGGGGTCGCCGTGACGACGTCGGCTGCCGGTGCGGCTGCTGCCGCCGGTGCGGGGCGGACCACGGCCACCGCGGGAGCGGGGGCGACGCCGGTCACGACGGCGACCGGAGCGGTCGCGGCACGGCGGGCGGCTGCACGGTCGCGACGGTCCGACTCGGCGGCGGCGTCCTCGAGCAGGTCCGCGAAGACGGTCTGGGCGAAGGCGCGGGCTGCGGTGACCTCCGGGTCGTCCGCGCCGTCGACGGTGGCCTCCCAGGCGGCGAGGCGGGCGAGGTCCTCGTCGCGGCGACGGACCTCGTCCTCGAGCAGGACGATCCGCTCGATGGTGCTGCGACCGGTGGACGACGAGACCTGGATCGCGAGGTCCTCGATGCGCAGGGCGAGGCGCTCCGGCGGTTCGGGGAACGACGGTGCGCAGACGGCGGCGTGCCGGGCGCGGTCGCGGCGGAACGCGGGAGCTGCGGGCGCGGTGCTGGCTTCAGGCGCGGTGCTGGCTTCGGGCGCGGCGACTGCTGCAGCCGCGGTGCTGGCGTCCGGCGTCTGGACAGCGGTGGCGTCCGGCGTCTGGACAGCGGTGGCGTCGGCCACGGCGCCGGGGCGCTGCACCGGGCCGGTGACGGGCGGGACCACGAGGTCCGCCACGTACGGCGTGCGCGTCGCCGGGGCGTCGCGGAGCCACTCCTCGACCTCGCGACCGATCGGGTCGACGAGGGGGGTGCGTGCACCGGACTGGGTCTCCATGTCCGAAGGATAAATATCGCGCGCGCCGAAACTCGGGACATCCGCGGTGTGTCGCAGCAATCCCTGCCATATCGCCCCGAACGTGAACGGCGTGTCGCCCGTCGCCCCGGGGGTCGGGTCAGAGCGTCCGCTCGAACGCGCCGAGGAGCTCCCGACCGGCGGGCCAGGCGCCGACACCGCTGGCGACGTTGACGTGGCCGAGCGGGCCGACCCGGAGTACCGCGGCCCCCATCGTCTCCGCGAACGCCAGAGCACGGTCGGCGGTGCAGTACGGGTCGTCGTCGCTCACCACCAGGCGGGTCGGAACGCGGGCCGCTGCGGTGCCGACCGGGATCGGGCGGGGCGCGGGGAACCCGGAGGCGGCCGCGGGGAAGCCCGGTGCCGCGGGGTCCGGCGGCGCAACGAGGAAGGCGCCGGCGACGGTGGGACCGGCGGCTCCCGCGACGGCTGCGGCGTCTGCGACGAGCCAGTCGGCGACGGCGAGCACGCCCAGGCTGTGCGCGACGAGCACCGGCGGTTCGGCGCACGACGCGACCGCGCGGGAGATGGCGTCTCGCCAGTCCCCCGGGTCCGGCTCACCCCAGGACGCCGGTGCGATGCGGACGGCGTCGTCGCCACACTCCCGCTGCCAGACGGACTGCCAGTGCTCCGCGTCGGAGTTCCAGATCCCGGGCACGATCACCCACGGTCGAGGTCTGCTCACCCGGGCAGCGTAGCGAACCCCGGACGGACCTAGCGCTGCAGGGTGTCGCGCGGGTACTCGGAGAAGCGCGCCGCGTACGCCGCCGAGAACCGGCCGAGGTGTGCGAAGCCCCACCGCATCGCCACGCTCGCCACGGTCAGGTCGCCCGTCGACGCACGGCGGAGCTCCTCGCGCACCCGATCGAGACGGATCCCGCGCAGCATCGCGTTCGGGGCGGTGCCGACCTGCCGCTGGAACGCCTGCTGCAGGCCGCGGACGCTCAACCCGACGTGCTCGGCGACGTCGGTGGTCGAGATCGGCGTGTGCGCGAAGGCGTGCATGTACTCGACGGCCTCGCGGACACGGCCCGTGGCGCCCTGCGGCAGGGGGACGTCCGGGGCCAGCAGCTTGTGCGGGAAGGTCCGGAGCAGGGACCGGGCGGTGTCCCGCGCGACCTCGGCCAGGGCGAGCGAACTGACCGACGCCCGACCGAGCACGACCGCCGCGGCACGCTGGACCTGCGCGTTCCAGCCCCGCAGCTCGGCCGTGCGCGGCGTCGCCGTGTGGTCGAAGACGAGCGGACCCGGCTGCGCACCGTGGACCTCGGCGGCGACGCGCTCCAGGGCGGTGCGGTCGAACTGCACCAGGCTCTGTCGGACGTCCTGCAGGTCGAAGGCGAAGGGACGGCCGGTCGGGAACATCATCGGGGCGGCGGGCGTGAACGCGACCTCTTGCCGGCCGATGTCGACGCGCCCGCCGCCGTCCGTGATCCACATGACGACGTACTCGTCGCGGACGTCCAGCTCACCCTGCATCCGCGCGTCGAACCGGGTCGACCGGAACGACATCACGTCGTCGCCGACGACGCGGAAACGGTACGCGAACGGACGCTCCGTGCGGGTCGCGGTGAAGCCCACACTGGCGTAGGCGTCCTCGTACATGTGCACGGCAGCGTCGAGATCGGCCCCCGACGTCTCGAAGCTGATCCTGGGATCCGGTTCGGCTGTCATCGCGCGAATCGTGACACGGCGGCCAGGAACCCCGGGAATCCCCCGCGGCACCTTGCGGATTGTGGCCCACGGAGTGCGCGAGACGGACGAAGCGACGGGTCACGTGGTGGCGGTCAGTGACGGGCGCGCAGGACCGTCCACCGGTTCTCGTCGGCGATCCGCTCGTACCGCAGGTCGTCCACGACCATCCGGACCAGGGCGAGTCCGCGGCCGCTCTCGGCGAGTCCGTCGGGCAACTCGGCCGACTCGGTGTCCACGGCGGCGGCGACGCCGTCGTCGGAGAGCAGTGCGGCGAACCGGTCCGCTCCGATCTCGAGGCGCAGGCGGCAGGAGACGCCCTCCGGGCGTGTCCCGTGCTCGATCACGTTCGAGGTCAGTTCGACGATCGCGAGTTCGAGGGCCATCCGGTCCTCGACGGAGACCGTGGGCTCGTGCTGCCACACGCCCGCCAGGAACTCGTGCACGGCGGACACGTCGTCCGGCGGGCACGACAACGCGAGCGTGTGCTCGGCAGCCGGGGCAGTCATCACCAGTCGGTGACCGCAGCGTCCCCGTCGGGGTACGTGCGGAGGATCTTGTCGATGTTGGAGAGCTGCAGGACCATCTGCACCTGCTCGGACGGCGCTGCGATGCGGAGGTCGCCGCCCGCCTGCCGCGCGGTCTTCAGGCTTCCGACCAGCGCGCCGAGCCCGGACGAGTCCATGAACTCGACGCCGGAGAGCTCGACCACGACGCGGGCACGTCCGTTGTCGACGACCTTCGCGACCGCCTCGCGGAACTCGGGGGCGGACACCATGTTGAGGCGCCCGCTGCACTCGAGTACCGCGGTGTCGGGCTGCGCTTCGTGTACGACGATGTCCATGCCGGGTGGTCTCCTCTGATCGGTGCGCCTTGCAACCAGCAACCTACCGGCTCCGCCGCGTCAGGTCCCGCTGCGATCCCGACGCGTCGCGGTGACCTGCACCACGACGGCTGCGGCCATGAGTGCTGCCATGACTCCGCCCATCGCCAGCGCGGTCCCGCCGAGCGCGCCAGCGAGCGGTGTCCCGAGGCCGCCGATCCCGAACGTCAGGCCGCCCTGCAGGGCCGCGGCCGTCCCCGGGTGCGCCGCCCCGACGTGCTGCGTCCGGGTCATCGCCGCGGGCAGCACGAAGCCCCACGCACCCGTGACGACCGCGAGGGCGCACCAGACCGGCACCGGACCGAGGTCGAGCAGCGCCGAGACGAGGACCGCCGCCGCACCTGCGGTGCCGACGAGCAGTCCGACGGTGAGCAGGGAGTCCTCGGAGAACCGTCCGACGACCCGGCCGAACACCAGCGTGGTGACGATCATCATCGAGGCGTTCGTGGCGAAGACCAGCGTGTACAGGCCCTCGGAGAAGCCGAACTGGGTCTGGAACACGAACGAGCTGGTCGCGATGTACGCGAAGAACCCCACGGTGGACAGCACCCCGCTCAGCACGTACGCCCGGAACCGCGGGATCGCCAGCAGTTCACGGATGCGTCGACCGTTCGCGGCGAAGCCCACGCGCCCGCGTCGCTCCGGCGGCAGGGTCTCGCGGAACCGCAGCACCACCATCGCGAAGAACAGCGCGCCGAGCACCGCCAGCACGACGAACATGATCCGCCACGTGCCGAACGTCAGCACGGCGCCTCCGGCCAGCGGTGCCACGACGGGGCCGATCGCGTTGATCGCGGCGAGCGTGCCGAAGACCTTCGCCATCCGGGTCCCGCTCGCCACGTCCGACACCATCGCCCGGCCGGCGACCGCTCCGGCCGCCCCGCCGAGCCCCTGGGCGATGCGGGCGAGGACGAGCGTGACGACGTCCGGCGCGAGGGCGCACCCGACCGAGGCGAGCGCGAACACCGCGGTGCCGACGACGAGCATCGGCCGCCGACCGACCCCGTCGCTGACGGGTCCGACGAGCAACTGCCCGACCGCGAAGGCGACGAGGAACGCCGTGAGCGACAACTGCACGGCACCGGGGGTCGTGCCGAGGTCGTGGGCGATCTGCGGCAGCGCCGGGATGTACATGTCGGTGGCGAACGGCGACACCCCGACGATCAGGGCCAGCGGCACGATCGGCGGCAGGGTGGTCGTGGTCGGTTTCCGGGTGCGCTCCGTCGTCACGACCGACACGCTACGCGCACCCGAATCGATTCGACGGGGGTACGGCGTGCGTGCAGGCGGACAGGAGCGCGCCGCTCACGTCTGCCGAGTGGTCACTAACCGTCGCACGGCGACCGGGCAGCCGACGTCGCGTGACCGCTCGGCGGTGCAGCCCTGGACGTGCGCGGCGCCGGACGGGAGGCCCGGGACAGCGCCGCCACGGGCCTCCCGTCCGCCACGGCGAGCGGACACGGCGCGCCGCTCACGTCCGCCGAGTGGTCGCGAACCGTCGCGCGGCGACAACGGAGCCGACGGTTCGTGACCACTCGGCGGTGCGGGGCTGCCGGCGTCAGCCGGTGTTCTGCAGGCCGGCGGCGATCCCGTTCACGGTGAGCAGGAGCAGACGGTGGTCGGCGTCGGTCGGATCGGTGCTGCCCGTCGTCCGGATGGACCGGAGCGCGCGGAGCTGCAGGTGCGACAGGGCGTCGACGTAGGGGCTGCGCAGGCGCACGGCCCGGGCCAGGACCGGACGGTCCTCGAGCACGTCGCTGCCACCCGAGATCCGGAGCACCCAGTCACGGGTCCGCGTCATCTCGTCGAGCACCTTGGCGGCGAGGTCGTCGCGGTCCGCGAGCTCGAGGTACCGGCGGGCGATGTGCTCGTCGGTCTTCGCGAGCGACATCTCGACGTTCTTGATCATCGCGCCGAACAGCGGCCACTCGGCGTAGGCGGCACGCAGGACGTCGACGTCACCGACCGCCTCGAGCGCGGAGCCGAGCCCGTACCAGCCGGCCAGGTTGATCCGCGCCTGCGTCCACGAGAACACCCACGGGATCGCCCGGAGGTCCTCGAGCGACTCGACCGACAGCCCGCGGCGGGCCGGGCGGGAGCCGAGCGGGAGCAGACCGATCTCCTCCATCGGGGTGACCCGTGCGAACCACGGAGCGAACCCGTCCGCCTTGACCAGGTCGTAGAACGCGACGCGCGAGACGTCGTCCAGCTGCTGCGCGAGGTCGGCGAACCGGATGGCAGCAGCGGCCGTGCGCGCCTCGTTGGACGGCGACGACGCGAACAGGGTGGCCGAGGCCATCTGCTCGAGGTGACGGGCCGCGATGTCCTGGTCGCCGTACTGCGCGAAGATGACCTCGCCCTGTTCGGTGAGCTTCAGGCGACCGTCGATCGATCCCGGCGGCTGCGCGAGGACGGCCTCGTTGGCCGGCCCGCCGCCGCGGCCGAGCGAACCGCCGCGACCGTGGAACAGGGTGAGCTCGACCTCGTTGTCCCGCGCCCAGTCGGCGATGCGGGCCTGGGCGTCGTAGAGCGCCAGGTTCGCGGAGACCGGACCGACGTCCTTCGACGAGTCCGAGTAGCCGAGCATGACCTCGAGCCGACGGCCGGTGGCGGCCAGACGACGCTGGAACGTCTCGGTGCGGACGGCCTCGTCGAGGATGTCGACGCTGGCGTGCAGGTCGGCGAAGGTCTCGAAGAGCGGGATGACGTCGAGCACCGGGGCGGCCTCGGGCGAGCCGAGTGCGGCGACGGCGAGTTCGTGCACGTTCGCCAGGTCCGCCGCCGACTGCGTGAAGGACACGATGTACCGACTGGCGGCACGGACGCCGTAGCGGTCCTGCAGGTCGGCGATGGTCCGGAAGACCGCGAGGACCTCTTCGGTGGTCTCGCTCAGCGCGCCGCCGGCCCGGATCTCCGCCAGGGCCGTGCGGTGCACCTGCGAGTGCTGCCGGACCTCGAGCTCGGCCAGGTGGAACCCGAAGGTCTCGACCTGCCAGATGAGGTTCTGCAGCTCACCGTTCGCCGGCCGGATCGCGCCGGCGGCGACGAGCGACGCCTGGATCGTCCGGAGGTCGGCGAGCAGGGCGTCCGGGCCGTGGTACGCGAGCGGCGTCGTGCCCTGGCGGGTGGCGTCGATGCGCGCGGCCGTGAACAGGAGCGCGCGGCGGTGGGTCTCGTTCGGGGCGCGGACGCCGATGCGCTCGGCGATGCCCGGGTCGAGCGACTCCTGCGCCGCCACGAGCGCGGCGAGCCCAGCGTCGGCCGGGGTGTCGCTCGCGTCGAGGGTCAGGGCGCTGCCGATGCGGGTGGTGGCACGGGTGAGCCCGATCAGGATGTGCTCGGCCGCGATCTCCGCAGCCTGGCGCGTGATGTCGGCGGTCACGTGCGGGTTGCCGTCGCGGTCGCCGCCGATCCAGGTACCGAACCGCACGAACGCGGGTGCCGTCACCGGTGCGCGACCGGCGTCGTCGCCCTGCAGCCGGTCGTCGAGCAGGCGGTAGACCTGCGGGACGATCTCGAACAGCGTCTGGTCGAAGACGCTCATGGCCGTGCGGACCTCGTCGAGCGGGGTCGGACGGGTCGTGCGGAGCGGCGAGGTGCGCAGGAGCGTCGTGATCTCCTCGAGCAGCCGTCGCTCGTTCTCGGCACGCGCGGTGGCGTTCTTCGAGCGGTCACGCTCGTCGATGAGGTCCGTGATGCGCCGCACGCCCGTGGTCACCGCACGACGGCGGGCCTCGGTCGGGTGTGCGGTCAGCACCGGGTGGAACTGCAGCGTCCGGAGTCGCTCGGCCGCCTCGGCCTCACCGACCTCGGCCACGAGTTCCGCGTAGGTCGCCGGGAACGAGTCGCCGGCCAGGCCGCCGTCGTCGCCGCGCTGCCGGAGCACCCGCACGCGGTGGTGCTCCTCGGCCAGGTTCGTGAGGTGGAAGTACGTCGTGAAGGCCTGCGCCACCGCTTCGGCGCGCTCGGCCGACATCGCGGACACGAGGGTCTGCGCGCGGGCAGCACCCTCGGCGTGGTCGCCCTCGTAGGCGTCGATCACGGCCGCACGCAGCGACTCCACGTCACGCAGCAGCTCGTCGCCGCCGTTCTCGCGCAGCACCCGGCCGAGCAGGTTGCCGAGGTAGCGCACGTCGGCGCGCAGGTCACTGTCGACCGCGCCGCTGACGTCGTCCCGAGCGCGCTCATGGCGCGCCGATCCGTCGATCGCCGTCATGGGGTCCTTTCGGGGTCGTCCGGGAACACCGTCCCGGCTCCGAGCAGCGTATCGGCCCGCGGCCACCCGTGACGTCGACCGTCCGGACGGACCAGCGGGCAGGGCGCCCGGAACACAGACGCGCGCGCAGCGCAGGCATGCAGGGAGGGGGGGACGCCGGGATCGCGACGCGTCGCGGGAGCACCCCTGCAGTTGCGACGCGGTCCGCGATCCCGGCGGGTCTGTGGTCGGCGCGGATCGGCTCAGATCAGCTCGGATCAGCGCGGATCGGCTCGGTTCAGCTCGGTTCGGCGAGCTGGGCCTGCGCGGCGCAGTGGACCTCGACGATCTGCACCCGCGCCGAGCGGCGGTCGGTCAGCGGCGACGTCCAGGGCACGATGACCTGTTCCTCGTCGCCGTCGTCGAGCCGGGCGAGCCAGACACCGGCGATCGCGTCGATCTCGGTCATCGTCGCGGCCACGGCGGTCGCGGCCCCGTTCGCGCGGACGATCGCCAGGTTGTCGACCGCGTGGTCGGCGTTCATGTGTCGGAGGATCGCTCGGCGCGCCTCGTCGTCGAACGGCTCGGTCACGCGGTCACCGCCACGTCGCCGGCCCCGTCGCTCACCGGGCGACGCCGGGCGTCGAGACCCTCGAGCAGGCCGTTGTTGAGCGAGTACGCCAGTTCGACCTCGGCGATGACCCGCTCCTGCTCGTCGGCCGTCCACGGCGCCGCGTCGAGCTGCGCACGGTAGGTGTCCTTGAAGGCACTCGGGTCCGCGACCTGGTCGAAGATGTAGAACAGGACGCCGTTCGTGTCGAAGCCGAACTGGTCGGAGAGCATCCGCCCGATCATCTGCCCGCCGGACAGGTCGCCGAGGTACCGCGTGTAGTGGTGCGCGACGAAGCCGCCCGGCCACTCGGCCGCGACCTCGTTGAGCCGCCGCACGTACGCCGTCGTGGCGGGGAGCGGGCAGACCAGCTCGGACCAGTCCGGGCCGATCAGGTACTCGAGGTCGGCGCGGATCGCCGGCATCCGGGTCAGCTGCGAGGTGACGAACGGCGCCGCCACCGGGTGGTCCGCCATCCGCTCGGCCGCACGTTCGAGGGCGTCGTAGACGAACGAGTACTGTCCGAGCAACGCCGCGTAGTCGGCGACGTCGCACTTCCCGCCGAGCAGGTCGTGCATGAAGCCGTTCCCGGCCGAGGAACCGTGCGAGCGACGCGTGCGCTTGCGCAGCAGCTCGGAGAACGGGATGACGGTCGTGTCCATGAGGTAAGGCTAACCTTAGTTCGACAAACGTCAAGCAGGAGAGAGGACGCTCGTACCGATGAGCTCCAAGCCCAAACGCCCCCAGCACGTCTTCGTCGTCGCCCGCACCGAGCGACTGTCGCCGCACATGGTGCGCGTCCACCTCGGTGGCCCGGCCTTCGACGACTTCGTGGGCACAGCCGACCCGGACAAGCTGGCCGCCACCGACAAGTACGTCAAGCTCCTGCTCGCCAAGCCGTCGCTCGGCCTCGAGCCCCCGTACGACCTCGAGGAACTGCGCGAGACGCTGCCGAAGCAGGACCGACCGGCCCGCCGGACCTACACGGTGCGGGCTGTCGACCACACCGCGAAGACGATCTCCGTCGACTTCGTCGTGCACGGCGACGACGGGCTCGCCGGGCCCTGGGCCGCAGCGGCGCAGCCCGGCGACAAGCTCGCGCTGTCCGGTCCCGGCGGTGGCTACGCGCCCGTCGACGACCCGGACGTCACCCACGTCCTGCTCGGCGACGACAGCGCCCTGCCGGCCATCGGCGCCGCGCTGGAGTCGATGTCCGACACGGCCACGGGCGTCGCCCTGGTCGAGGTCGCCGGCCCTGCCGACGAGCAGGAGATCGCGCGCCCGGCCGGGGTCGACCTGCGGTGGCTGCACCGCGACGCCACCGGCGCCCAGCCGGGCACGCTCCTGCTGGACGCGGCCCGGGCGCTGCCCCGTGCCTCCCGGCCGGTCCAGGTGTTCGCACACGGCGAGCGGACCGCGATGAAGGCGATCCGTCGGCTGCTGCAGGACGACTGGGGGCTGGAGAAGCGCGAGATGTCGCTGTCGGCCTACTGGGCGCTCGGCCGCGGCGAGGACCAGTTCCAGGAGGAGAAGCGCGAGCCGGTCGGCGTGATCTTCACCGACTGACGGGTCTCGGCCTGCACGGTTCTTCCCAGAGCGGTTGCGGTGGGAAGCGGAAACGGGCGTACCTGGTCGTTCCAACCGACCAGGTACGCCCGTTCCCGGCAGGGACGCCCGGTCCTTCCCAGAACGGACGCGGTGGGAAGCGGGAACGGGCGTACCTGGTCGTTCCAACCGACCAGGTACGCCCGTTCCCGGCAGGGACGCACCGGTCCGGCGCGGGTGCGCGGGTGCGCAGGGCGGCCGGGAGGCCCGGGGCACGTCGGTGGGTCCGGCTAGCGTTCCGAGCATGGTCACCTCGTCGTGCTGCGTGCCGGGTTGCGCGGGCCCCGCTGCGGACGCGCTCACGGTCGTGCCCCTGTGCGCGACGCACGTCACGCTGGTGACCGAGTTCGCGGCCGAGCACGTCGGCGTCGAGGACACCCTGCCGGGCCCGTGCCCGGTGTGCGGATCCCGTGTCGGGGTGCGGTTCCCGACGGCGTTCGTCTGCGCACGGTGCGAGTGGCGGTGGGGCGACGTACCCGACGGCGACCTCGCTCCCCCGCGGGTCGACGTCGTGTACTACCTGCGGATGCGCGACGACTTCGGCGACCGGGTGAAGATCGGCACGACGATGAACCCGAGGCAGCGGCTGGCCGCGATCCCGCACCAGGACCTCCTGGCGTTCGAGCGGGGCGACCGGTCACTCGAACGTCGGCGGCACGCGCAGTTCGCGGCCACCCGGTACCCCGGCACCGAGTGGTTCCGGGCGACACCGGAGCTGCTCGCGCACGTCGACGCCGTCGCGGCCGGTGTGGAGGACCCGTGGGACCTGCACGCCCGGTGGACGAGCGAGGCACTCGCGCTGCGCGGCTGACCGAGCGGGCCGGAGCGCGTCCGCGCCGGCGGCCCGCCCACGTCGGCGGCCCGCCCAGGCCGTCAGGCCGCGCGGAGCATCCGGTCGGCGGTGCGCAGGGACAGCGCCATGATCGTCAGCGCCGGGTTCGCGATGACGGCGCTCGGGAACACCGAGTTGTCGGCGATCCACAGGTTCGGGACGTCCCACGAGCGGCCGTCCGGGTCGACGACCGAGGTCTCGCGGTCCGCGCCCATGCGTGCCGTGCCGATGGTGTGTGCGGTGCGCTCGAGGACCCGGACGTCCTTGCCGCCGGCGGCCTCGACGATGGTCGTCATGGTGCGGACGGCGTGGCGGCGGATCGCGTCCTCGTTCGCGCCCGGGGTGAACGAGACCCGGGCTCGTGGCACGCCGTGCTCGTCGACCTCGTCCGCGAGGACCAGCCGGTTGTCGTCGTACGGCAGGCACTCGGCGTTCATGCCGACGCCCGCCGAGTGCGGGTAGTCCTGCAGCGCCCGCACGAGCTCGGCGCCGCGCAGGCCGCCGCCCCGGATGAGCGTGTTGGCGAAGGTCTGCGGCTGCACGCCGAGGCTCTGGATCAGGTACCCGCCGGCGAAGTCCGCGTCGGCGGGGCGGACGAAGTCCTCGGTGATGATCGACGACGGGTAGCCGCGGTAGGAGCGCATCGACTCGTCGAACCGTGCCCAGACCTGGGTGGCGCCGTGCGCGGTGAAGTTCCGGCCGACCTGGTCGTTGCTGTTCGCGAGCCCGGTGTGCAGCAGCAGGCGCGGGGTCTCGATGCCGCCGGCGGCGAGCACGAGGGCCCGGCAGCGCTGCCGGTGCTCGCGGCCGTCGTGGGTGTACAGCACGGCGCTGACCTCGCCGGAAGCATCGAGCTCGATGCCGTGCACGAACGAGTCCGGCCGGATCTCGGCGCCGAACGCCACCGCGGCGGGCAGGTAGGTGGTGTCCATCGATACCTTCGCGCCGTTGCGGCAGCCCTGGTGGCACGAGCCGCAGGAGACGCAGGCGTGCCGCAGGCCGTGGTGCTCCTGGTGGCGGTCCTCGGTGGTCAGGCCGACGGGGGCGTCGGTCGCGGTGATGCCGGCGGCCGCCGCCCCGCGCATCATCATGTCCGACGAGGCGTTGCGCGCCGGCGGACGCATCCGGTAGCGGCGCGACGGGTCCCACGGGTAGTGCTCGGGGCCAGCGACCCCGACGTCGTGTTCGACCTGCTCGATCCACCCGGTGAGCTCGGCGTGGCTGATCGGCCAGTCCTCACCGACGCCGGACGCGGAGCGCAGCGACAGGTCGTGCGTGCTCGGACGCGGTGTGAACGCGCCCCAGTGCAGCGTCGAACCACCGACTCCGGTGCCGCTGTTGTTCGGGCCGAACGCCGTCGGTGCGCCGCCGCCACTCAGCCGCTCGTCCATCCAGTTGATGTCCCCGGGGGCGGCGACCTCGTCGGGCACGTGGTCTCCCGGCTCGGTGTTGCGACCGGCCTCGAGGGCGACGACCCGCAGGCCACGTCGGGCCAGGGAGGCCAGCAGGGGCGCTCCGCCGGCTCCGGTGCCGACGACCACCACGTCGACGACGTCGTCCGTGCCGTACGTGCGCTGTCCGTCGAGTCTCATCGTGCTGCTTCCGTCGTCGTGGTGCCGTCGTGCGTGTCGTCGTGCGTGTCGTCGCGGGTGCGCTCGCGGCAGTCGGGTGCCGCTGGCTCCCAGGCCTCGCGCTGGTCGGCGGCGAGCAACTGGAAGCCCTGCTTGCGGACGCCGTCGCCCCCGTTCGCGAAGCCGTCGAAGTCGATCGCCGCCATCGTCGCGGGGTGCGCAAGCCAGTGCTTCACGAGGTCGACGCTGGCGTCCTCGTACCAAACCCGCAGCTGTGCTGCATCCATCACGGCGTCGAGCACACCGTCGGCGCCGTACCGACCGGCGGCCACGTCCTGCAGGGCGCTGTCGAGCACGCCGTCCTGCGCCGGCCCGGCGAGTACGTCGAGCGCTGCCCGGTACGCCTCGAGGTCAGTGGGCATGCCGTCGACGCGCCATCCGTCACCGAGCCCCGCGGCGAGCTGGTCGTCGACGCGCAGGGCGAGGTCCACCTGACCGTCGCCGGGCTGCGGCACGACGATGCGCGCGATCGCACGGAGGGTGTCGAGTTGCCGAGCAGTGAGCGCTCGCGGTTCGGCGGACGGGTCATCGGGCAGCGCGCGGGCCGCCAACAGGGAGCGCATGCGCGCGCTGACCCGCGGCGAGGCGATCACCCGTGCCTGCTCGACGGGCACGACGGGCGCCCCGGTGAACCGGCGGGTCCAGAAGTCGCGGATGCGGTCCGCCACCGCCTCGGGCTGCTCCCACGGCAGCAGGTGGGCAGCACCCTCGATGACCTGGAGCTCCGAGTCGGGCCAGTGCGGCAGCGTCAGGCGCCGCTGCGCCTCGGCGTCGAGGTCGCCGTCCTCGGCACCGGCGAGCACGAGTGCCGGCACGGGGTTCGGGGCCGCGTCGGACCAGTCCTCGCGGCTGCCGCGCGTGAGCCACGCCGTCCACGCACCGGGATCGGCGCGCTCGACGTCCTGCACGGCCGTCGTGTGTCGCTCGGGCGCCAGGGTGGACGCGGTGTTCGCGTCGACGAACTCGGCGGCGTGCGCCGCGCTGATCGAGCCGTCCGCCGCCCAGGAGAGCATCGCGGCGCGGCGGTCGTCGTCCATCGGTTCGGGCGCGAGCGGCGAGGCCGCGAGCAGCACCACGGCGCGCAACCCGAACAGGCCGTTCGCGCCGGACATCGTGCGGTCGGCGACGACCGTGGCGACCTTGCCGCCCATGGAGTGACCGACGAGTACCCACTCGCTCGCGCCACTGGCGCCGATCGCGCGCTCGACGAGCACGGCCATCTCCTCGACGGTCGTGCCGGACGACGCCGGGCTGCGGCCGAAGCCGGGCAGGTCGATCCCGACGAGTTCGAGGTCGTCGCGGATCAGGGCGCGGCGGAGCAGGGCGAACTCCTCGGAGCTCGCCCCCAACGCGTGGAGGCAGAACGCAGGGGTCACTCCTCTTGCCTACCGGTCGCTCCGCGGTGGACCCAGGCGGGGTGTACCCCGTCGGCGGATCCTGTACCCCGATCGGTCACCGTGCGTACGCGTCCACGAAGAGGTCGCCGCGGATCTCCCGCAGGGTGTCGGCGAGCCGATCGACGGTCCGGCCGGAGATGCCGGACACCTGCAGGTCGTACGGCCCGAGCGCCGGCAGGCGTCCGGTGCGGATGCGGACGACCTCCCAGCCGACGGCGCGGACGGCGCGGTCCTTCCGGCGGTCGGTGTCCTGCCGCGGGCCGACGTGCTCGAGGCCGTGGCGGCCGGTCGACTCGTACTCGATCGCGACGCGCAGCTCGGGCAGGATGATGTCCGGCCAGACCTCGACGTGGTCGAAGAACGGCCGGTCGAGGCGGATCGCGGAGTGGTCGTAGGTGAACGCGAACCGGTCGGACAGCGCCGCGCGGAGCTCTGCCTCGACCGCGGAGGCCGTCGCCGGGGCGCAGACGCTCGTGAAGGACTCGCCCGAGGGCAGCCGCGGGGTCTTCGGGCAGATCGTGCGGGGCACCGGCTGACTCGGACGTCGCGGCGTGCCCGGCGCCGGTCGACGTGCGCGGGTGCGGCTCGAGGCGACAGCACCGGCCGGGGTCCCGCGGGAGGGCGCGGCCGGCAGGGTCTGGCGACCGGTGGCCCGGACCACCCGCTGCGGGACCGGCACCTGCGACGGCCAGTCGGACGGCAGGACCGGCCAGCGCTGCGGTTGCGCCTGCACCGCGCACTCCGGGCACCACACCGAGCGTCGGCGTTCACGACCCGGCCGGGAGCGCTGTTCGGACGGCGTGGCGACGAAGACGTGGCCGACGTCGCACTCCCACGTCAGCAGGACCTCGGCCGCCGGCGGGACCTGGGTCAGGACGACGCCGTGGTTCCAGTCCGGGTGGTACTGCCGGATGAGCACCGGGTACGGCGCCCAGTCGGCGCGGAACTGCCCGACGGCGTACGGCACCGCCTCGCCGCGCGACCACTGTCGGCGGCGCCACCACGCGTCGACGGGTTCGGCCACGTCCACACGCTAGGCACCGCCACCGACACTGCGGGAAACCGGGGTGCACTCAACCCGCGAGGGCCCGCTTCGCGTACGCGACGAGCGCGTTCGCATGGCCGTGGCCGAGCCCGTGCTCGGTCTTCAGCCAGGCGACGACCTGCATGTGCGGGTGGTCGTCGAGCTGCTCGGCGACCAGGTCGAGCCACTCCTGGACCGGGCGGCCGTACGTCTTCTCGATGCTCGGGAAGTACGACGCCGGCCCCTTCGCCGTGCTGCCGTCCGCCGGGGGCGCTGGAGCGGTCACGCGGTGCGCTGTCATGGCAGAACAGTACTGCGCACCCGGCGTCACGGAACGTCACGCGCGCGGCGACTGTGACGCAGCGTTCCGCCCCGTAGCGGTGTGTTTCACGGTGCGTTGTCCGGGCACCGCGACCCTTCTACGGTCGCGACATGACCGACACCAGAACGGGACTGCCCCGCGGCGCGACCAGCGCCGTCGCCGGCACCGACGGGGTCGACGCGACCGGCGTCGACCACGCGGCCGGAGCGCCGGACGCACCACGGGCCTCCCGGCCGACCGTCGCGAGCGACGCAACCGACGCAACCGACGCGACCGCCACGTCCGTGGACGCCGCCGGACGCGCCGCGCTCGACCGACCCGTCCTCCCGCTGCGGCACCCGCTGCGCTGGATCGCCGCGGCCGTCGTGCTGGTGGTGCTCCTGAACTTCGTCGAGACGCTGTTCACGAACGAGTCGTGGGGCTGGCCGGCCGTCGGGAAGTGGCTGTTCAGCCCGGCGATCCTGACCGGCCTGCAGCTCACACTCGTCGCGACGGCGCTGAGCGCGGTCATCAGCTTCACCGGCGGCATCGTCGTCGCGATCGCCCGGCTCTCGCACAACCCGGTGCTGTCCGGGTTGGCGTGGGGCTACGTCTGGCTGTTCCGCTCCGTGCCGCTCATCCTGGTGCTCGTCTTCCTGTACAACCTCGGGTCGCTGTACCCGACGATCGGCATCGGGATCCCGTTCGGGCCGCAGGTCGAGGTCACCACGGCCAACGTCCTCGGCGACCTGGCCATCGGGGTGATCGGCCTGAGCCTGAGTGAGATCGCCTACGCCTCCGAGATCGTCCGCGCCGGCGTGCTCGCCGTTGACCACGGCCAGCACGAGGCCGCGCAGGCCCTCGGGCTCCCCCGGCGTCGCCAGTTCGTGCGGGTGATCCTGCCGCAGGCACTGCGGTCGATCGTGCCGGCGTTCGTGAACCAGGTCGTCGGGCTGCTCAAGGCGTCGTCGCTGCTGTTCTACGTGTCGCTGCTCGACCTGTTCGGGGTGGTGCAGAACCTGTCGAGCACCTACCCGACCGACATCATCCCGCTGCTCGTCGTCGCGACGCTCTGGTACCTCGCGCTCACCAGCGCGGTGTCGATCGTGCAGTACTACGTCGAGCGGTGGACCGCCCGCGGCTCGGTGCGGGCGTTGCCGCCCACGCCGTTCCAGCGGGTGCGGGCCGCCGTGCGTCGCGGTTCCGGACGTGGGTCGGGACGGCCTGGAGGCCCGGATCGCCCCCGGCAGGCCGCCTCCGCCGCGCGCGGGGTCGCGTCCAGCCCCGGTTCCACCATCGACGACAGGACCATCTGATGAGCGCAGCGATCAGCATCCACGGAGCCGTCAAGGCGTTCGGTGACACGGTCGTCGTCGACGGCGTCGACCTGTCGTTGCCGTCCGGGAGCGTCACCGTGGTGCTCGGCCCGTCGGGGTCCGGCAAGTCCACGCTGCTGCGTGCGATCAACCACCTCGAACCGCTCGACCGCGGCGTCGTCACGGTCGGCGGCGAGACGATCGGCGTCCGGCTCCGGACCGGGCGC
This sequence comes from Curtobacterium sp. VKM Ac-2887, assembly GCF_015350935.1. Taxonomy (NCBI): domain Bacteria; kingdom Bacillati; phylum Actinomycetota; class Actinomycetes; order Micrococcales; family Microbacteriaceae; genus Curtobacterium; species Curtobacterium sp. VKM Ac-2887. The sequence continues at coordinate 21,198 of NZ_JADKSB010000005.1, forward strand.
GATGGGGTCCCCCGCTACAAGGAGCTGCCCGAGCGCCTGATCCTGCGGCAGCGGTCGCGGATCGGGTTCGTGTTCCAGCACTTCAACCTGTTCCCGCACCTGACCGCGCTCGAGAACGTGGCCGAGGGGCCGATCGCCGCCGGGGTCCCCCGTGCCGTGGCGCACGCCCGTGCGGCGGCTCTGCTCGAGCGCGTCGGACTCGGTGACCGTGGCGACACCCGGCCGCGGCAGCTCTCCGGCGGGCAGCAGCAGCGCGTGGCCATCGCGCGGGCGCTGGCGCTCGAGCCGTCGGTCGTCCTGCTCGACGAGCCGACCTCGGCGCTCGACCCGGAGCTCGTCGGCGAGGTGCTCGGCGTCATCCGGGGGTTGGCGGACACGGGCACCACGCTCGTCATCGTCACGCACGAGATCGCCTTCGCCCGCGAGGTCGCCGACCACGTCGTGTTCCTCGACCACGGCCGCGTCGTCGAGCAGGGCTCCCCCGCCCAGGTGCTCGACGATCCGCAGCACGCTCGCACGCGGGACTTCCTGTCCCGCGTCCGCTGACGCCGTCCCCTCGACGTTCCTTCTTCCCCTTCCACCTTCCCCTTCCACCCGATCCCAGGAGAACCATGTCCCCCACCACCCCCGCACGCTGGCGGAACCGCGCCGGCGCCCTCGTCCTCGCCACCGGAGTCGTCGTCGCCCTCGCCGGGTGCGCCACGTCGGCGACGGCCGGCTCCGGCTCGGGCTCCGGCGCGTCGGACGGCACGGTCACGATCGGCGCCGCGTCGAACGGTGCCGCCACCGAGACCAAGGTCACCGTCGACGCGGACGAGAAGCTGCACGACGAACTCCCGGCGTCGATCAAGAAGTCCGGCAAGCTCGTCGTCGGCATCGGTGCGCTGCCGGCCGGGTTCCCGCCGCTCGCGTTCACCGGCGACGACCAGAAGACACTGACCGGCTCCGAGCCCGACCTCGGTCGTCTCGTCGCCGCGAAGCTCGGCCTCGAAGCCCAGGTGCAGAACGCCACGTGGGACAACCTGTTCGTCGGGATCGACGGCGGCAAGTACGACGCCGGGTTCTCGAACATCACGGTGACCGAGCAGCGCAAGGAGAAGTACGACTTCGCCTCGTACCGCCAGGACAACCTCGCGCTGCAGGTGCCGGAGGACTCCTCGTTGGCGTTCGACGGCGACCCGTCCGTGCTCGCCGGCAAGACGGTCGCCGTCAGTTCCGGCACCAACCAGGAGCTCATCCTGCTCGGCTGGAAGGCCGACCTCGCGAAGCAGGGCAAGACGATCACGATCAAGTACTACCCGGACGGCAACGCCGTGAAGCTGGCGCTCGACTCCGGCAAGATCGACGCGTACTTCGGGCCGAACCCGACGGTCGCGTACCAGAACACGTTGAGCGCGGACGGCGCGAACCCCACGAAGACGGCCGGCACGTTCTCCGGCGCGGGCGGGGACCTGCAGGGGCTCATCGCGGCGACGACGAAGAAGGACAGCGGGCTCGCCGAGCCCATCGCGGACGCCATCGACGAGCTGATCGACGACGGCACGTACGCGAAGTGGCTCAAGTCGTACAACCTGTCGAACGAGGCCGTGGAGCACTCCGAGGTCAACCCCGAAGGGCTGCCGCTCGACGCGAGCTGAGCCGGGTTCGGGCGGGTCCGAACGACTCGGAACGACTCCCTCGATGTCCCACGACGTCGAGGGAGTCGTTCTGTGCGCGCGCGGGTGGTCGGCGCCGATGCGGAACGACATCGTCGACGTCGCACGACGACCACGATCTCGCTCGTTGCGCGCGCATCGTCCGACATTCCACGAGGCGATCGACGCGTGCATCGTCGGAACATGCACGCGCACTCGATGCATGCGCAAGAGACGACGATCCACCTGACGATCAACAGGTGGATCGTCGGAACATGCACACGCACCGGCCGCACGCGCACCGACCCCGAACGACATCGTCGACGTCGCACGACGACCACGGTGTCGCTCGTTGCACGCGCCGCCGGTTGCACGCGCGCACGAACGACGAGCCCGATGTCGTGCGACATCGAGCTCGTCGTTCCGGGTCGACACGGACCCGTACGGTCAGCGCACCCCGGCACCCACGCCAGCCCCGGCACGCACAGCACCAGCACCCGCAGCACCGGCGTCACCACCAGCACCCCGCGCCGCCCACTCCGCCGCGAGCAGCTCGTACGAACGCACCCGGGCGTCGTGGTCGTGCGTGATCGTCGTCACCAGGAGCTCGTCAGCGCCGGTCGCCCGCTGCAGGACCTCGAGGCGGTCCGCGACGGCCGCAGCGTCGCCGACGAACCGGGTGGCGAGCCGATCGGCGACCGACGCCGCCTCTGCCGCAGCGAGCGGCGCAGCCCGTGCCGCGGACGGCGTCGGGTACTCGATCGCCCCGACGCCGGAGCGGATCGAGTGCACCCACTCCGCGTACCCGAGCGACAGCTCCGCGGCCTCGGCCTCCGTGCGCCCGACGACGACGTCCGCCGACACGATGACGTGCGGTGCCTCGAGCACCCCCGGGCGGAACGCGTCGCGGTAGGCCTGCACCGACGCCAGGACCGTGCCGGGCGACGTGTGGTAGTTCGCGCCGTACGGCAGTCCGAGTGCTCCGGCGACCCGGGCGCTCTCACCGCCGGTCGACCCGTGGATCCACAGTTCGACGGACGCTCCTGCTGCCGGCGGCGCCTCGACCACGGCGCCGTCCCGCGACCAGGTGCCGGCGAACAGCGCCCGGATGAGCGACAGTTCGCCCTCGAACCGGTCGACGTCACCGGGGACGCGTCCGAGCAGCTCCCCTTGCAGGGCGAACCGGCTGCCCGGTGCGATGTGGAAGTCGAACGGTGCGGGCACGAGCAGTCCGTCGACGACCTCGTCCGAACGGGGCGCGAGCGACGGCGGCTTGGGGGTGCCGGGTGCCGGCGCCCCGGAGCGGCCGAGCCCGAGGTCGATCCGCGGCCCGTACAGCGCCGCGAGGGTGCCGAAGGTCTCGGCGATCTGCAGCCCGCGGACGTTGCCGACGAGCGTCGCCGCACTGCCGACCCGGATCGTCGACGTGGCCGCGGCGACCGCTCCGATCACGATGGTCGGCGCGCTGCCCGCGACACCGGGGTTGAGGTGGTGCTCGGCCAGCCAGTAGCGGGCGTACCCGGCACGTTCCGCGGCGACGGCCAGGTCGACGGTGCGGTGCAGCGCCGTGGCTGCGGACGACCCGGCGGTGACCGGCACCAGGTCGAGCACCGAGAGCGGGACGGAACGAGCGGCGCTCACGAGGCGTCCTTCCACGCGCCGGTCAGCTGGTCGAGCCGGGTGTCGGCCCCGAAGACGATGCCGTGCACGTCCGTCGCCGGCGCGATGATGCTGGTGAGTTCGTGCACCGGGACGAAGTCGACCTGCGACGCGATGCGCTGCTGGATCTCCCCGAAGGTGGCCGACCGGTCGGACGCCGACGACTGCGACAGCTCCTTCGTGAAGAGCGCGTCGAGCGTCTCGTCCGATGCGCCGATCGACTGTGCACCCGAGCTGGAGAACTTCGACCGCAGGACGTCACCGTCGGCGCGCGAGCTGTTGTCCCACGACAGGTCCCAGTCGCCGCTCGTCAGGTTGGCGAGGTACTGCGGCACGGTCCCGCTCTCGAGCGTGACGCCGACGCCGACCTTCCCGAGCTCCTGCTGGATCAGCTCGAGGGACGTCTGGTTCGGTCCGAAGTTCGTGATCCAGACGAGCTTGAGGTGCAGCTTCGTGCCGTCCTTCGAGCGGATGCCGTCGGAGCCCTTCTCCCAGCCAGCGGCGTCGAGCGCCTTCTTCGCTGCGGCGGGGTCGTACGCGGCCGAACCCGACGACGCGGCCGACCCCGACGACGTGTCCGCGTACCCGGGCGTCGTCGACCCGAGGACCGAGTCCGCGACCTTGAACAGGTCGTTCAGCGAGGTGTCGCGGACCGCCTTCGGGTCGACGGCCTGTGCGATCGCCTTCCGGACTGCGAGGTCCGACACGATCGGCCGCTTCTGGTTGAACGTCAGCCCGAACACCTGGCCCGGGTTGGCGCGGGTGACGAGGTCGTACTGCGCCTGCAGGGTGTCGACGTCGCTCGGCTGCACGCTGCTGATCGCGTCGAGCTGCCCGGACTGCAGGCTGCCGGTACGGACGCTCGCCTCGGGCACGACCTGGAACGTGACCTTCGACAGGTGAGCTGCCCCGGAGCCGCCGCGGGCAGCGGGACCCCAGTCGTAGTCCTTTCGCTTCGTCAGGATCGTGGACGTGTTCTTCGTGTACGACTGCAGCGTGAACGGTCCGGTCCCGATCACGGCCTTCCCGTCGGCGCGGTCCTCGAACGGGGTCTCGGTGGTCTTCGGGGCGACGATGCCGAGGGCGACCGACGACGTGGCGTTCGGGAACGCGGCGTTCGGCGCCCCGAAGTCGACCTCGACCGTGTCGTCGTCGACGACCTTCGTCCCCTCGTAGCCGGAGAAGTACGCGGCGGCCGTGCTCGATGCGCCGGCCGAGGCGATGTCGTCGAAGGTGTCCTTGACGGCCGTCGCGTCGAACGCGGTGCCGTCCGAGAACGTGACACCGGAGCGCAGGTCGAACGTGAACGCGGTGGCGTCGGCGTTCGCCGAGTACTTCGTCGCGAGCCACGGCTTGAGCGAGCCGTCGGACGGGTCCTGCCAGAGCAGCGAGTCGACGAGCTGCCGCGTGATCGCGAGCGTGTCGTTGCCCGCGCCGGTACCCGTCGGGTTGAGCGTGATCGGGTCGTTCGCGATGGCGTAGGTGAGCGAGCCGCCGTCGACGGGCTTCGACGACGAGGACGTCGACGCGGTACCGCCCGATGAGCAGCCCGCCATGACCAGGGCCGCCGCGGTGCCGGCCGCGATCGCGGCCACCAGACGGAACGGGGTGCGGTGGGTGGTCATGAGACTCCTTCGGTGGTGGGGACGCGCCGGGATCGTCCCGGGATCGCGTCGAGCAGTGCGCGCGTGTACTCGTGCTGCGGGTCGTGCAGCACCTGCGCCACGTCGCCGTGCTCCACGACGCGGCCGCCCCGCAGGACGGACACCTCGTGCGCGATGCGACGGACGACGGCGAGGTCGTGCGAGATGAACAGGTAGGAGACGCCGAGCGTCGACTGCAGCTCCGCGAGCAGGTCGAGGATCTGCGCCTGGACGGACACGTCGAGGGCGGAGACGGGTTCGTCGAGGACGATGAACGACGGGTCGAGTGCGAGCGCGCGGGCGATCGCCACACGCTGCCGCTGCCCGCCGGACAGCTCCGCCGGTCGACGACCGAGCACGGACGACGGCAGCGCGACGAGGTCGAGCAGCTCCGCCGCCCGAGCCGTACGGGACCGCCGGGTGCCGATGCCGAAGGCCGCGAGCGGGTCCGCGATCACCGCCCCCACCGACAGCCGCGGGTGCAGCGCCGCGTACGGGTTCTGCTGCACGAACTGCGCCTGCCGCCGGTACGCCCGCAGCGCCGCACCGCGGGCTCCGCCCACGTCGGCACCGTCGAACCGCACGCGGCCGGCGTCCGGGCGTTCGAGTCCGAGCACGAGGCGCGCGGTGGTCGACTTGCCCGACCCGGACTCCCCCACCAGCGCCAGGGTGCGGCCCCGCGGGACGGTCACGTCCACCCCGTCGACGGCGGTCACGCGGTCGAAGGACTTCCGCAGTCCGGTCGCGACGACGAGTGGGTCGGGGCGGTCGGACGGGAGGCCCGGCTCGCGTCCCACGGACGCGGTCACGTCGTCGAGACTGGGCGCCGCTGCGATCAGCGCGCGCGTGTACGGCTCACGGGGTGCGCCGAGCACCTCGGCCGGGGTGCCCTGCTCGACGATCCGTCCCTCGGACATCACGACGATGCGGTCGGCCCGGTCGGCGGCGACCCCGAGGTCGTGCGTGATGAACAGCACGCTCGTGCCCCGTTCGGCGACGAGCCGGTCCAGGTGGTCGAGGATCGTGCGCTGGACCGTGACGTCGAGCGCGCTCGTCGGTTCGTCCGCCACGAGCAGCTCGGGGTCGCCGATCAGGGCGATCGCGATGAGCACCCGCTGCCGCATCCCGCCGGAGAGCTCGTGCGGGTACTGCCGCGCGCGGAGCTCGGGACGGTCGATGCCGGCACGGCGGAGCTCCTCGACGGCGCGTTCCCGGGCCTCGGCGTCGGTGGCGAGTCCGTGGATCCGGAGCACCTCGGCGACCTGGGTGCCGATCCGCGTCACGGGGTTGAGCGACACCGTCGGGTCCTGTGGCACGAAGCCGATCCGGACGCCGCGCACGGACCGCACCTGGCGGTCGGTCGCGGTGACCAGGTCGAGGTCCCCGGATCCGTCGGCCGCCCCGGAGAGCCGCACAGTGCCTCCCGTCAGGTCCGCCGCTGCGGGCAGGAGCCGGAGGACCGCGTGCGCCGTCGTCGACTTGCCCGAACCGGACTCGCCGACGATGGCGACGCGCTCGCCGCGGCCGACCTCGAGCGAGACGCCGTGGAGCGCGGTGCGCGCACTGCTGCCGCGGCCGTAGGTGACGGTCAGGTCCTGGATGCTGAGCAGGCTCATCGGAAGGCCCTCCGTTCGGTGTCGAGCGCACGGGCGACGCGGTTGCCGGCGAGCACCGTGACGGCGATCACCAGGCCGGGGATGGTCGTGAGCCACCACGAGGACGCGATGTAGTCGCGCCCGGTGGCGACGAGGGAACCCCACTCGGGCTGCGGTGGCTGCGCGCCGTAGCCGAGGAAGCTCAGGCTGGAGACGGCGAGGATCGCGGTGCCGAACTCGAGGGCGGCGAGCACCAGGACGGGACCGGCCGCGTTCGGCAGCACGTGCACGAGCAGCACGCGCCACCAGCGGTTGCCGTTCGCGCTCGCGGCCTCGACGTACGGCGCGGTGCGGACCCGGACGACCTCGGAACGCATGATGCGGGCGATCGTGGCGATGCTCGCGACGCCGACCGCCACCGCGACGTTCACGGTACCGAAGCCGAGCACGGTGACGATCGTCAGCGAGAGCAGCAGGCTCGGGATCGCGAGCAGGACGTCGGCGACGCGCATGAGCACGGCGTCGACGACCCCGCCGACGAAGCCGGCGACGAGCCCGATGAGCGAGCCGCCGACCAGGCCGATGACGATCGCGAGGACCGCGGCCTGCAGCGTGAGCGCGGTGCCGTGCACGACGCGGGCGTACAGGTCGCGGCCGAGCTGGTCGGTGCCGAACCAGTGCGCGGCGTCGGGAGCGGTGAGCTTGGCGGCCGGATCGGCGGCGAGCGGGTCGTGGTGGGTGAGCGCTCCGGGCAGGAGCGCGGCGAGGACGACGAGGGCGAGCCAGACGATGGCGATGGTGAGCGTCGGACGGGCGACGAGCGCGCGGAGCGCCGTCGTGGTGCCGCCGGGGAGGCGGTCGGTGGTGAGCGACACGGGGCGGCCGATCGCGAGCTGCGTGGTCTCGGTCATGCGGGGACCGCCTTCGGTTCGGTGGCGCTGGACGGGGTGGTGCCGGGCGTCGCTCCCGGTGTCGCTCCGTCGTGGTCGCGGAGCTTCCGACGGCTGCCGGCGACGACGACGCGTGGGTCGAGCAGCGGGTACACGAGGTCGACGACCAGGTTCACGACGACGAAGACCGCGGCGGCGAGCAGCACGATGCCCTGCACGACGGGGATGTCCTGCTGCTGCACGGCGGTGGCGGTGACCCGGCCGAGGCCCGGGCGGGAGAACACCGTCTCGGTGACGACGGTGCCGGAGAACAGCTGCCCGACGATGAGTCCCGTCACGGTGAGTGCGGGCAGCGCAGCGTTCTTGAGCGCGTGCCGGAGCTGCACCCGCCACCGCCCGGCGCCCTTGGCGTAGGCGGTGTCCACGTACGGCTCGCGGAGCGTCTGGACGAGGGACTTCGACAGCAGCTGGGCGATCGTGGCACCGGTCGGCAGCGCCAGGGTGATCGCCGGCAGGACGACCGACGCTGGGCCCTCGCCACCGAATGCCGGGAACACGTGCAGCCCGAACGAGAACCACTGCACCAGCAGCAGCGCGAACCAGAACCCGGGGACGGCGACGCCGATCGGGGGCAGCTGGAGCAGGAACTGGCCGAGGGCCCGGTTCCGGGTCCACGTCGCCAGGACCGCGATCCCGCCGCCGAACACGATCGCGAGCACGAGGCCGGCGACCGCGATCTGGGCGGTCGGCGCGATCGCTTCGCCGATGACGTCGGCGACCGGTCGACCGACCCCGATCGAGCGGCCGAGGTCGCCGGTGAGCAGGGCGCCGAGGTGCTGGACGTACTGCACGAGCACCGACTGGTCGAGGCCGTACTGGTGCCGGAGCGCGTCGAGCTGCGCCGCCGTGACGTCGGTGGCGTCCGGACCGACCATGATCCGGGCCGGGTCGCTCGGCAGCACGTAGAGGACGAAGAACGAGATCGTCCACGCCGCCCAGAGCACGAGCACGGCCTGGCCGATGCGGGAGAGCACGTAGCGGGTCATGCAGCCACCGCCGTCCGGGCACGCGTCCACCCGAGCGCCGGTGCCACCTTCGCCACGACGTCCGAGACGATCTGCTCGTACTCGTCACCGGCGAACTCGTAGGGCAGCTCGATCCGGAACTCGTCGACCTCGGCGAGCGTGGCGTCGTGCACGAGCTGCTCGACGATCTGCTCGGCGGGCCCCACCAGGTCGGCGGAGAACAGGGTCCGCCGCGGTCCCTGGGGCGCGGTCTGCCGTGCGAGACGGGACTCGTACCAGGTGCGGTACCGCTCGCGCGAGACCCGGTCGGCCGAGTCGGTCGGTACGACGCACCGGCCCCAGGCCACGCGGGGCGTTCGCCCGGTCGGCAGCGCGGCGCGGTACGCCGCGAGCTGGTTCCGCTGGGCGGTGCCGTAGTCGTCGGTGCCCTCGCCCGAGGTGAGGTTGCCGAGCAGCAGGTTGAGCCCGGAACTGCCCGCGAAGGAGGCCGACCGGAGCGACCCGCCGCCGTACCAGACCCGGTCGACCAGACCCGGGGCGTAGGGCTGCAACCGGGGGCGCTGGACGTTCCCGGGGCTCTGGATGACGGTGTCGTCCGCGCCGAGGAACGCGCCGCGCAGGTTCTCCACGAACCGGGAGACCCGCCCGTACCCACGGTCGAACGCGCGCCAGTCACCGTCGAACACCAGGTCGCCGAGGATCTCGGCGTGCGGCGACCCGGTGGACAGCCCGACCTGCAGCCGACCGTGCGACAGGACGTCGGCGAGCGAGAAGTCCTCGGCCAGGCGGAAGGGACTCTCCCACCCGATCGGCACGACGGCGACGCCGAGCTCGATGGACGTGGTGCGCTGCGACGCCGCCGCCAGGAAGACCGCGGCCGAGCCGATGCCGTGCTCGAGGTGCCGGTGCCGGACCCAGGCACCGTCGACGCCGAGCCGCTCCGCCGTGGCGAAGAGGTCGAGGGTGGCCTCGAGGCCGTCGACGGGGGCGTCGTCCTCGAAGTTGCCGGGGACGAGGATCGCCAGGCTCGAGACCGTCACGCGAGCACCCCGGCGGACGCTGCCGCACGCGCCGGACCCGCCGCAGCGGCCGTGCGTGCGGCGGCCGAACGGTCGCGGATCGTGCCGGGCAGGTCGAGCGTCTGCCGGAGGGTCGCACCCTCGTCGTAGGACTGCCGGTAGACACCGCGCTCCTGCAGCAGCGGGACGACCGTGTCGACGAACTCGTCGAGGCCGTACGGGTTGGTGTGCGGCACGACGACGAACCCGTCGGTGGCGCGCTCCTGCACGTACCGGTCGATCTCGGCGGCGATGTGCGACGCCGTCCCGACGAACCCGCCGCGGGTCGAGGCGCGGATGACGAGGTCGCGGATCGACAGGTGCTCGGCCTCGGCCAGGTCCCGCCAGGACTGCACCAGGGCGGGGACGTCGCGGGTGTGCCGTGCGCGCCCGCGGGTGATCGCGCTGCCCTCGTAGTCGGGCTCGATCGTCGGCAGCGGGCCGTCGACGTCGTACGACGACAGGTCGCGGTTCCAGACCTGCTCGAGGAACGCGATCGCCGTGGCCGGGCTGACCTGGGCGCGACGGATGGCGTTCGACCGTTCTTCGGCGTCCTCCGCCGACGACCCGATCACGAACGTCGCGCCGGGCAGGATCTGCAGCTCGTCCTTCGATCGTCCGACCCGTTCGAGCCGCTCGGTCACGTCGCGGTAGAACGCTTGCGCGTCGTCGAACTCGGTGTGCAGCGAGAAGATCACCTCGGCGTTCGTGGCGGCGAGGTCGCGCCCCTCGTCGGAGTCACCGGCCTGCACGATCACCGGGTGCCGCTGCGGACTGCGGGGCACCGGGAACGTGCCGGTGACGTCGAACTGCGCGCCGTGGTGGTCGACGTCGCGGATGCGCGACCGGTCGGCGAACACGCCGTCCGCCAGCGCGCCGACCGCGGCGGTGCCGGCGACGACGGCGTCGGCCTGCCACGAGTCCCAGAGTTCGCGGGACAGCGCGATGAACTCAGCGGCGCGCGTGTACCGGTCGGCGTGGTCGAGGAACCCGCCGCGGCGGAAGTTCGCGCCGTGGAACGCGTCCGAGCTCGTCACGACGTTCCAGCCGGCACGACCGTCGGTCAGGTGGTCGAGCGTGGCGAGCTGCTTCGCGAGCTCCACGGGCTCGTTGAACGTCGTCTGCAGGGTGCCGACCAGCCCGATGTGGTCGGTGACCCCGGCCAGGGCAGCCAGGACCGCGAGGGTGTTCGGACGCCCGACGACGTCGAGGTCGTGGACGCGGCCCTTCTGCTCGCGGAGCCGCAGGCCCTCGGCGAGGAACAGGAAGTCGAAGAACCCGCGCTCGGCGTTGCGGGCGAAGTGCTCGAACGACGAGAACGCGATCTGGCTCTCGGCGCGGTCGTCGCTCCAGATCGTGGTGTTGTTCACGCCGGGGAAGTGTGCGGCGAGGTGGACCTGACGCTTGGTGCTCATGCTGAGACCTCCACGGAGACGGAACCGGCGGGTGCGGACGCGTACCGGCTGACCGCCGGGGCGATGCCGAGCCGCGTGCGCAGGTCGGCCGTGGGACGGGACGCCACGTCGGCGCGGAGCCCGGCGGTGACGAGGGCGGGGACGAGCTGCCTCGCGATGGCGGTGCTGTCGATCGGGATGCGCAGCGGGCGGAGCCGGACGCCGGCGAAGCCGAGGCCCCGAAGGTCCCCGATCAGCGACACGAGTTCGGGAACCGTCGTCGCGAGCACGGACGTGTCCGACCCGGAGCCGACGGCGTACGGGGCACTGGCAGCGGCGTCGAGCGCGGCGAGCTCGTCGGCCGCGGCAGCGGTCGAGGACCCGATCAGCACCGCGAGGTCGGCGAGGACCGGACGACGGACGTCCGACCCGGCCACCTGCTCGAGGTGACGGACCTCGTCCAACAGGTCCCGCGCCTCCCGTCCGTCGTAGCCGGGCGTGACCAGCACGACGTCCGCAGCGTCCACGGCGAACGCCGCAGCGTCGACGCGGTGGGCCAGGGCGAAGACCGGCGGCCGGCCCTGCGGCGACCGCGGCACGATCGACGCGCCGTGCACGGACAGGTGACGGCCCGCGTACTCGGCGTTGTGGATCCGGTCGCGGTCGATGAACCGGCCGGTCGTGACGTCGCGGATGATCGCGTCGTCGTCCCAGCTGTCCCAGAGGCGCGACACGACCTCGGCGGCCTCGCGGGCCTCGTCGAACAGGTCGGCGGCGGTGTCGCCGCCGAGGCGGCGGCCGAACAGGGCCGCCTCGCGGGTCGTCGGGCTCACCTGGATCCGCCACCCGGCTCGCCCGAGCGAGACGTGGTCGAGGGTCTGGAGGCCCGTGGCGACGTGGAACGGCTCGGTGTGCGTCACCGAGACGGTCGGCACCAGACCGACGGCGCGGGTCGCGGGGGCGACCGCGTTCGCGACGAGGAGGGCGTCGAGCCGTCCGACGACGGTCGTGGTGTCGAGGTCGTGGTCGGCAGCCGTCGGGCCCGCCGTGAACGAGTCCTCGATGGTGACGGCGTCGATGCCGAGCCGGTCCTGCTCGACGACGACGTCGCGCCAGTGCCGGAGGCTCGACAGGCGCTGCGCGGCCGGGCCGGCGACGCGCCAGGCGGCGGGGTGCCAGCCGGCGCCCTGCAGCGCGGTGACGAGGGTGATGCGGTCGGGCATGGCAGTCCTCCTAGTGGGTGTGGGCGGCGTGGGCGGCGGCGGCCGGTGCCGCGTCGGCGCCGAACTTGAAGCCGAGTCGGCCGTGCGCGAACCCACCGCCGGCGCGGATGGCCGTGGCGACCCAGGCGGCCTCGGCGAGTTCAGCCTCGGTCGCACCGGCCGTCACGGCGCGCTGGCTGTGACCGTCGATGCAGTAGACGCACTGCGTGGTGATGCCGACGGCGAGGGCGATGAGCTCGCGGTACTTGAGCGGGATCGCGCGGCCCTCGGCCTGGAACACCGACTCGTCGAACTGGACGAAGGCCTTGAGGATGTCCGGGGTCTGCTGCTTGTAGACCTTCGTGAAGGTCTTGTCCTGTTCGCGGTCGAGGTAGTCGGTCATGTCGGCGACGCTAGGGCGGTCGGGGCCCCGAGGCGACGGGTGTTGCGGACCGTGACCGGCGGTGTCGCCGTGTGACACGGTGCCGCCGGCCGGCCGTCACACGGCGTCACGCGGGGCGCGGGCGCGCGGTCCGCACCGTGCGGCCTCCGTCGGTCGGTGCGAGGTTGCTCGCTCCGTGAGCGGCTGCAAGCCCCCACGGTGCGACCAACCTCGCACCAGCTGGGCGCACTCGCACCGTGCGGCAGCGCGGCCGCACCGCGGACCTCGCACGGTGCGAGGTCAGAGCCCCCGGGCGCGCGCCGAGAACCGCCCGCGCAACGTCACGTCCTCGTACGACCGGTGGAACACCCCGCGGCGCTGCAGGATCGGCACGAGCTCGTCCACGACGGTCTCGAGGCCCCGCGGGAACTCGTCGATCATCAGGTTGAAGCCGTCGGCGGCACCGCTGCGGTACCAGTCCTCGATGGTGTCGGCGGCCTGTTCGGGCGTGCCGACCACGATCCGGGCGCCGTACCCGCCGAAGCCCCGCAGCACGTCCCGCAACGAGGTGTTGTTGGCGCGCACCCACCGCACGACCGTCTCGTGGTAGCCGAGCGAGGGCCCGTAGGTGACCGGGTCGACCTCGCGGTCGAGGACTGCCGACGGGATCGGCGCGTCCGGGTCGAGCCCCGACAGGTCGGCGTCGAGGTGCGTGCCGAGCGCCCGGAGCGAGTAGCCGTCCGGCGCGAGGGCCTCGAGCTCGTCGAACCGGCGCTGCGCCTCGGCCTCGGTGCTGCCGAGCACGAGCGACAGTCCGGGCACGACGGCGACGTCCGCTGCGCTCCGGCCGTACGTCTCGGCGGCGACCTTGACCGCACGCAGGTGCTCGCGGGCGGGTTCCGGCGTCAGCTCGACGGCGAAGACGCCCTCGGCGACCCGCGCCGCCAGGTCACGACCGTGCGGCGATCCCCCGGCCTGGAACACGACCGGGTGCCCCTGCGCCGACGGTGGGACCCGGAGCACGCCCTCGAGGTCGAGGAACTCGCCGTGGTGGACGACCGGCTCCCCCGTCGCGGCGGACCGCCAGAGCGCCGTCACGAGGTCCACGAACTCCCCTGCGCGGGCGTACCGCTCGGGCCGGTCGGGGTTCGTCGCGACACCGAAGTTGGCGGAGACCGAGCGGTCGTAGGTGGTGACGGCGTTCCAGGCGACGCGCCCGCCGGACACCGTGTCCAGCGACAGCAGCCGCTCGGCGACGTCGAACGGGTCGTTGTACGTCGTCGATGCGGTGCCGACCAACCCGAGGTGGCTCGTCGCGTCGGCGATCGCCCCGAGCGCCACGAACGGCTCGAGCAGCCCGTAGGCGCGGACGTTCGGGTCGCCGAACGCCGGGTGGTCGGCGAAGAAGACCATGTCGAGCAGCCCGCGTTCGGCGGTGCGCCCGAGGTCGCCCCAGAACGCCGCCGTGAGCAGGTCGGTCGGGTCGACGTCCTGGGTGCGCCAGGCCGCCGGACGCTGCCCGAAGCCCTGCAGGTTCACGCCGAGGATCAGGCCGGCGTCGCCGCCAGCGCCCGTCACGCGGTCACCGCCGCGGCGTCCGGCACGGCCAGCCCGAGCAGGGCGCGGAGCGTCGGACGTGTCGGTCGTGTCGGTCGCGTCGGTCGTGGAGGTCGCGTCACGGTCGACCGGGAGGCCCGGTGCGGCTCCGCCCCGTCCGTCGCCCCCGGCAGCGGTGCGAGCGGGTGCGCCGCGCCCCCGAGCACGAGGTCCGCTCCGAGCACGTCGACGTCGTGCCAGACCGCGAGGACGGGTTCGCCCTGCCGGCTCGACGGCGTCGTGAGCGGTCCCCGGACGCGGTAGCCGTCCGGTCCGCCGTCGTGGTCGAGCGGTCGGATCCGGTCGGTGTGCGCGAAGACACCCGACGCGCGGTCACCGACGATGCTGTCGAGCGGCCAGGTGCGCCACAGCCCGCGGAGCACCCGGGCGAACTCGGCAGGGTCGTGCGGTGCGCCGGTGCTCGGGGCTCCGGTGCTCGGTGCGCCGTGGTCCCGGGCGCCGACGACGATGCCCACCCGGCCGTCCAGGACGTGGTCGAGCGAGAGCACCCGACGGGCGACGTTGTACGGGTGCTCGCGGGTCGGTGCCACGGCGACGAGGAACCCGTGCTCCGGCAGGGCACGGCCGAGGGTGAGCGCCGCGGTCGTCGGGTCCAGCCGGTGACCGGTGCTCGTCAGGGGGTCGAGGCGATCGGTGCCGATCGCCACGACGGCGGCTCCGGAACCGACGATGCGGACCGCGAGTCGGGCGATGCCGCCGGGTGTGGCGGCCGCCGCGGCGAGGTCCGCGTCCGGGACGGCGACGACGAGTGGTGCGGGGGCGCTGGGCGCGGTGGTCACGGTGGTCCTCCCGTTCGAGGTGCGCAGAACGGCCCGCCACGGTCACCTCCCCAGCGTCCGTGGCGAGCCGGTGCACCGACCGTAGGTGCTCACCTCGGCACGCTGCACGCAGGTGTCGGCGGGTTGCGCCCCGTGACGGTCCGTTACGGCGAAGCGGCCTGCCGTCAGCGGTCCAGCGGACTCGCACCGTTGACGAGCAGGTCGGCGACGATGCGGCGCTTGTGCACGCGCGGGTTGTGCGACGCCAGGGTGCGGGCGTTCCGCCAGTGCCGGTCGAGACCGAGCGAGCGGAACGTCCCCGAGGACCCGAGCGCGTCGAACACGAGCGTCGTCGCGTCGAGCACGGCGTCCGTGACGATGGTCTGGGCGCGCGCCACCGCGACCCAGCTGCGCTCGAGCGCCGCACGCAGCGCCGGGTCCGTCGACGGGTCCGCACCGGCCGCACGCAGGGCGGTGTGCCGGTCGACAGCCGCGTCCACCGGGCCGAGGCTCGCGGCGAACGCGGCGTCGGCGGCGTGCACCCGGGCATCGACGGTGCCGATCACGCCCAGCAGCTCCGGATCGTGGGTCGGATCCGCCGCGGTGCCGTTGTGGTGTCCGCGCGCCCGGGACCGCAGCGCCTCGACGCCCTCGCGCAGGGCAGCTCGGCCGATGCCGACCAGGATCGCGTGCATCACCGTCTGGTAGTACTGCTCCTGGTACGGGTACCGGGTCGCGTACGGCAGCACCCGCTCGTCGGGCACCGGCACGTCGGTGTAGGTCACGCTCCCGCTGCCGGTGATCCGCTGGCCGAAGCCGTCCCAGTCGTCGCCGATCAGCACACCGGGGTCGGAAGCGTCGACGAGCGCGACGGACTTCGCGCCGGTGTCGTCGACCGCCAGCACCGTGATCCACCGGGCGTACACGCTGCCCGTCGAGTAGAACTTCCGACCGGTCAACCGCCAGGACCCGTCCGGGTCACGGACGATGCGCGTGGTGAGGTCGACCCCGGTCGTGTTCGGCGACTCGCTCCACCCGCCGCCGACGAACTCGCCGTCGCCGAGCCGCGTGACGATCGCACGGTCGAACGCGGTGCCCTCGGCGTGCACGCGGTCCTCGACGAACGAGAAGTGGTTCCGCCACACGTGCGCCAGGCTCGGGTCGACCTCGGCGATCTCGGCGATCGCCCGGAACACGTCGGACAGACGGGCACCGACCCCGCCCCACGCGACCGGCGTCCGCCACCGTGCGAAGCCGGCGTCGACGAGCCAGCCGAGCTGGTCCGTGGCGAGACGCTCCTCACGTTCCCGTTGGCGGGCGTCGAGACCGATCCGCTCGATGACCGGCCGGAGCGGCGCGATCAGCGCGTCGTAGCGGTCGTCGGCCGGAAGCTCACTCGGACACATGGCGGCACGCTACCCAGGTGCGCGCGGCGATCGGCAGGGCGACGCAACGCGGGGCAACCGAGCGCAACCGGACGTCACACGGTGCGCGGACGGCCTCACCACACGATGCGCGCGAACTCCTCGCGGAGCCGTCGGGCCCGGCCCGGGTTGACCTGCTCGACCCACCCGATGCGCCCGAGCAGGTGCGCCCGGAACTCGGGGTGTCCCGCGCGGTTCTGGGAGGCCGGCCCGTGCACCACGGCGTTGTGCAGGACGGCGTGCAGCCGGTCGACCTCGCGGCGCCCGGGCGAGGTCCGCTCGTTGACGACGACGCCCGTGACCGACTGCTGGTCCCCGCGGCGCCGCACCCGGGTCTTCGACGGGTTGAGGCGGTGCCCCTGCTCGGTCACGATCCGGTCGACGCCCCGCAGGAACGCGTCCGGTCGCGCGGCGAGCTGGTCGCCCCCGCTGAACGTCAGGTCGTCGGCGTAGCGGGTGTACACCGCGTCGACGGCGCCGGCCCACCCGGCCAGCCGGGCGTCGAGGTGCCGGAGCGAGGTGTTCGCCAGCGCGGGCGACGTCGGTGCGCCCTGGGGCAGGTGCGCCGTCGCCAGCGCCTGGCGGAGCGCGTGGCGCTCCTCCGGCGAGCCACCGGCGGGCATCGCGCTGAGCACGTGCACCGGCACCCGGTGGGTGCAGAGGCCGGTCAGCACGTGCGCGAGCGGTTCAGCGAACCCAGCGGCCCGGAAGACACCGTAGACCGTCGGGGCGCTGACGCTCGCGAAGAACGACGTGAGGTCGGCGGTGACCACCACCTGCTGGCCGGTGTGCACGGCCGCTCCCGTGACGACGCTCCGCCCGGCCACGAACCCGTGCGCGGCGTCGTGCACGGGCAGCATCGTCAGGAGTTCGTCGAGGATCGTCCGTTGCGTGCGGCGGAGCATGTCCATCGGCTTCTCGAGCAGGCGCGGTGCTCGACCGGGTCGGGTGATCCACTCGTGCCGGTAGTGGTGGAGCGGGCTCGAGGGCCCGGAGCGACGGTTCCACGCGCGGGTGTCGGCGAGCCAGAGCAGCCGGCCGACGGTGAGGTCGAGTTCCCGGGCGAGCTCGGGCAGGGTGTCGACGAGCAACGGGCTCGCGGTCTCCGGACGGGCACGCACCGCGGTGGCTCGGCGCACGAGCACACGGACCGGCCGGCGGTCTTCGCGCGACCGGTGCAGCGCCACGAGCCGGGGTGCGACGGCGAGCACGGCGGCGAGCTGGCGCGGAGCGTCCACCGGTGGCCGGGGGTACGCCTCGAGCGCAGCGGCGACCGCGAGCCCGACGTACGCGCGCTCGACGCCGACGACCACGTACCCGGCGGCCGCCAGCTCGTCCGCCGCCCACCGCTCGGCCGTCAGGAACGCATCGGCCAGCGCCGCGGTGACGACGGAGAGGGGCGTGGGGTTCCCGGAGGACCTGTCGGTGCCTCCGTGCAGCGTCGCGCGAGGAGCGCGCTCGCCTGCTCGGGGCGTGTCGTCCTGCTGGTCCTGCGTGCCCCGGGGTGACCCCGGAGAGGTCGACGCGTCACGCGCGCCGGCCGCCTCCCCCGGGAACTCCACGCGCTCACCCTACGGCTGGCCCCCGACGCGCGCACCACCCCGGTCCGTGCCAGGATCGCCGGATGGTCTCGTACTTCCTGAGCCACGCCGAGGTCGTCGTGGAACCCGCCGAGCCGATCGAGTCGTGGGGGCTCTCCGCCGCGGGACGCGCACGCGCAGCGCGGTCGGGTCCGCTGGCCTGGGATCCGGGCGTCCGGACACTCGTGTCGAGCACGGAGCGCAAGGCCGTCGAGACCGCCGAGCTGCTCGGGGCCGCGGTCGGGCTCGTGCCCGCGCAGGATCCCCTGCTCGGCGAGATCGACCGCAGCGCGACGGGCTACCTGCCGCCGCAGGAGTTCGAGGGTGTCGTCGACCGGTTCTTCGCGGAGCCGACCCGATCGGTCCGCGGATGGGAGCGGGCCGTCGACGCCCAGGCGCGCATCGTCGGAGCGGTCCGGCGGCGCACTGCGGCGGGCGACGCGACCATCGTGTCGCACGGTGCGGTCGGGGCGCTGCTCCTCGCCGACCTGACGGGAGCGCCGGTGTCACGCGCGCTCGACCAACCCGGCATGGGCAGCGTGTTCGCGTTCGATGCGCGGGCGTGGCGGGCGACGAGCACCTGGCAGCGCGTGCCCTCAGGCTGACGCGCACGCCGGCCGGTGCGCGTGCATGTTCCGACGTTCCACTCGTTGATCAACGGGTGGATCGTCGTCTCTTGCGCACGCATCGAGTGCGCGTGCATGTTCCGACGTTCCACGAGTCGATCACCTCGTGGAGTGTCGGACGATGCACGCGCAGCGAACGACATCGAGGACGTCGTACCGCGTCGCACCGCAGCGGCGCGCTCAGGCGGGCAGCCGCTCCCCCGCCTCGACCGCTACGTCGAGCCGGTTCTCGGCCGGCGGCAGCGGGCACGTCGCGTGCGCGGTGTACGCGCACGGCAGGTTCGTGGCGCGGTTGGGGTCGATCCGGGTCGCGCCGGCAGCATCCGGGGCGGCGATGTCCAGGCTCCGGTTCGCGGCGTAGGTCGTGACGCCACTGGTGCGGTCGGTGAACAGGACGTGCAGACCGTCGCCGTGCCCGTTGAACGCGAGGAGCGACCGCGGCCCGTCGAGGTCGAAGGTGAGGACGCCCGGCGCTGCGTACACGTGCTGCAGCCCGTCGACGACCGAACCGACGGTGACCTCGCGCGGTTCCTCGAACGGTTCGAAGTGCGCGTCGACGACGAACCGGTCCGACGGCTCGTACGTCGGGGTGCCGGGGTACTCGGTCCGGGTCGGGTTGCCCGGGTGTCGGGGCCGGATCACGTCGCTGCCGCCACGACGGGCGACCTCGATCACGACGGTCTCGTCGCCGTCCTGCCACAGGACGTTCGTGCTCGAGCGCTCGGGCAGTGGTCCGAAGCGGTGGGTGCCCGTGACCGGCTGCCCGTCGACCGTGATGTTCTCGCCGTCCGCGAGCTCGACGACGGGGCCGTCCTCGCCCGTCGACCAGGTGCCCGGGGCGTCGTCGAACCGCTCGGGCGTGCTCGTCAGCCACCGGATGCTCGTGATGGCGAGGAAGCCGTGCTCGCTCGCCCGGGCTCGTTCGTGGGCGTCGTGCCAGGCCGCCCACTCGGTGGCGGATTCGGGTGCGGTCGGCGTCGTCGTGCTCATGCCCCCGACGCTACGACGCCCGGGCCGCGAACGCGACGTCCCCGTCGCGCGACGTCACGCGCACGGCCGACCCGACGCCCTGGACCCTCCCGCTCACCAGGGGTGGGCGATGCTGCGGACGTGCACCGGGCCTCCCGGTCGACGCCCCGTAGCGACGCCGGCGCCGCGGCCGACGGGGGCAGGCACGGCGAGGTCGGCCTGCAGCACCGCGCAGGCGGCGCCACGGGCCACCGAGGCCTCGCCGAAGGCGGTCGCCGCGACCGTCGGGAACGGCCCGTTCGGCAGCCGGACCGCGAGCCGCTCCCGGACGGCCGCGATGAAGACGTCGCCGCCGGCGAGGGCCGCGCTGCCACCGATCACGACGCGTGGCACGTCGAGCAGCTCGACGACGTGGGCGAGCGCGGATCCGAGCGCTGCACCGGCCTCGGCGACCAGCGGCGCTGCGGCCGGCGTCGCGCAGAGCCGCTCGAACGCGTGCCGGACGTCGCTCGCGCGGTCGAGCGGGATGCCCGGGGGGAGCAGCCCGGCATCGATCCCGCGCCGGACCTGCTGCAGGGGCTGGCAGGCTTCCCAGACCTCGGTCCAGCGCCCGTGGGCTTCGACGGGCATGCCACCGAACTCGCCGGCGTTGCCGGTCGCGCCGCGGACCACCTCGCCCGCGGCGACCGTCGCGGCGCTGATGCCGTGGCCGAGGAACACGGAGACCAGGTCGTCGGCACCGGCAGCGGACCAGACCTCGCCGAGGGCGCTCGCGACGCCGTCCTTCTCGAGCCGCACGGGCAGACCCGTCCGGGCGGCGAGCTCGTCGGTGACCGGCAGCGACCACCAGGCGGGCAACTGCGCGGGGGTGCCCATCCGGACGCCGTCGGGGTCGATCGAGCCGGGGACGGCGAGGCCGATGCCGGCAGGGGCGGGCACGCCCGTGCGCGAGCGGGCCCGACTGCCGTCGCCGCGGACCCGGTGCACCGCCGCCGCCATCGTGTCGAGCGTCCGCGCCGGGTCGTCCGTCGCGTCCAGGTCGACGTGCTCGACGGCCAGCACGGCGCCGGTCAGGTCGGTGCGAACGACGACGAGGTGCGCCGGGTCGAGGTGGACCCCGATCGCCGACCGCGACCCAGCGACGACCTCGAGTCGTCGTCCGCCGCCCGGTGCTTCGCGCACGAGTCCCGCTGCCACGAGTCCCGCCGCGATGTTCGACACCGTCTGCGCGCTGAGCCCGGTCGCACGCATCAGCTCGGCGCGGGCGAACGGTCCCCGGCGACGGACGAGATCGAGCACCAGCGCACGGTTCTGGACCCCGACGCGCACGAGGTTCGTGCCGCCCGTTCTGCCCTGCACCACGGTGTCAGGAAGGGGTTGACGCGGCTCGGACATGGTCCCTAGCATCTCTGGTCATACGAATTTGTCAATCAATTGGATTGAAACCGCGACGGTGCGATCGGTTCGCCCGTCCGACGACGGATTCGCCCGTGCCACACCGGCGTGGCACGGGGTCGGAAGGGACGCTCGTGACGACGACCGCACGATCCGGAACCACTGCACCACCACGGACGCGCACGGGCGGTGACGTCGCGGTCCGTCGACGACCACGCGAGAAGCATCCGTGGACCCCGGCCGAGAAGCGCCGGCTGCGCGTCGGCATCGCGTTCATCTCGCCGTGGATCCTCGGCGTGCTGGTGTTCATCGCCTACCCCCTGATCTACTCGTTCGCGATCAGCCTGACCCGGTACTCGGGCATGGCCGACATCACCTGGGTCGGGTTCGCCAACTACGTCGCCGCGTTCATCGACCCGCTCGTGCACACCGCGGTCGGCAACACCCTGTTCTACGCCGTCATCGCGGTGCCCGTCGGGATCGTCATCGCCATCGTGATCGCCATCGCGATGAACCAGGACGTCCGCGAGATCGGCTGGTACCGGACGGCGCTCTACATCCCGTCGCTCATCCCGACCTTCGCGCTGGCGTTCATCTTCGTGGTGCTCGTCAACCCGCAGACCGGCCTCGTCAACCAGGTCATGAAGCTCGTCGGCATCCCGGCGACGAACCTGCTCGGCGACCCGACCACGGCGAAGCTCGTCATCGTCGCACTCGCGCAGATGGGTGCCGGCAACGCGGCACTGATCTTCCTCGCCGGGCTGCGCGGGATCCCGAAGACCCTGTACGAAGCCGCCCGCGTGGACGGGGCTGGACCGCTCCGGCAGTTCTTCGCGCTGACGCTGCCGCTGCTCTCCCCCGTGATCCTGTTCAACCTGATCACCGGCATCAGCAACGGCCTGCAGGTCTTCACCGAGGCGTACGTGATCTCGTCCGGCACCGGAGGACTCGGCAGCCCGGACAACGGGACCTTGTTCTACATGCTCTACCTCTACAAGAACGCGTTCAGCTACGCGCAGCTCGGGTTCGCCAGCGCCATGGCCGTGCTGCTGTTCCTGGCCGGCATGATCCTGTCCGGGCTCGTGTACTGGCTGTCCAAGCGCTTCGTCAACTACGACGTGACCGGGGAGTGACCGATGACACTGCGCACTGAACGACACCCGGACCGCGACACCGTCACCTCGTCGATCGAGTCCGTCCGGCCCCGCGGTCGCAAAGGGGCCGACGACCGCTCCCGGAACGCCGACGGCTCGATCCGCTCGCCGTGGTCGTCCGTCCTCGCCCGCGTGCTCCTCATCGCGATGAGCCTGCTGTTCCTCATCCCCATCTACTGGATGGTCATCTCGGCGCTGAAGGGCAACTCCGAACTCGGTGCCTTCCCGCCCACCTGGTTCCCGCAGTGGCTCGACTGGTCGAACTTCGGCAAGGCGATCGACGCGATGCCGTTCTTCACGTTCTTCCGGAACACGCTCATCATCACGGTCTGCGTGACGCTCTTCTCGATGGTGTCGAACCTCGTGATCGCGTACGGGTTCTCGTGCCTCGAGTGGCGCGGCCGCGACAAGGTGTTCTACGTCGTGCTCGCCACGCTGTTCATCCCGTTCCCCGTCACGCTCATCCCGATGTTCGACCTGTACGCCCGACTCGGCTGGATCAACACCTTCCTGCCCCTGATCGTGCCGAGTCTGTTCGGGTCCGCGTTCTACGTGTTCCTGCTCCGGCAGTTCCTGCTGCAGATCCCGAAGGACCTGCTCAACGCAGCGCGGATGGACGGCGCCTCCGAGTGGGGCATCCTCTGGCGGATCGTCTTCCCGCAGGCCAAGGCGGCGCTCGTCACGGTCGGGATCTTCGCGGCGGTGGGTGCCTGGAACGACTTCCTCGGGCCGCTCATCTACCTGCAGGACGAGAACGTGCAGACGCTGTCCATCGGCCTGCAGATCTTCCGTCTCAACAACTCGCAGGACTTCCAGTTCAACCAGCTGATGGCGGCATCGGTGCTCATCATCCTGCCGCTCGTGGTCCTGTTCTTCGTGTTCCAGCGGACGTTCATCAAGGGCGTCCAGATCGGGAGCTTCAAGTGAGCAGCGCATTCGACCGACGAACGTTCCTGCGCGGTGCGGCCGCGACCGGCGGTGCGGGGGCGCTCGCGCTCCTCGCAGCATCGTGCGCCTCCGGCTCGAGCGGCCGGAGCAACCCGAACCAGGTCACGATCTGGGGTGTCACCGGCACGTTCGTGCCGTTCCAGACGAAGGTGATCAAGGACTTCAACGAGATCCACCCCGAGGTCGACGTCAAGGTCAACGTCGTGCCGTCGCAGGGCACCGGCGACGCCACGAGCATCATCACCGCCGTGCGCGGCGGCACCGCCCCCGACCTGTGGCTCCTCGACCGGTTCAGCGCGGCGCAGTACGCGGCGATCGGACTCATCGAACCGATCGACGACATGCTCGAGGAGTTCGAGGACCAGCCGAAGGACGAGTTCCTGGCGCAGTGGCTCGGGTTCACGATCGGCGAGGTCACGTACCAGGGCAAGACCTACGGCCTCCCCCACGACACCGACGCCCGCGGCATGTTCGTGAACCGGAAGATGCTCACCGGCGCCGGGATCGACCCCGACGAGTTCGACTGGGAGCACAACGGCCCGGTGAGCATGGACCGGATGTGGGACGTCAGCGAACGCATCACGAAGAAGTCCGGTGGCAACTACACCCACATGGGACTGCTCCCCTGGTACGGCGAAGGTTGGCCGTTCACGTGGGGGCTCGGCCTCGGTGCGTCGTACTTCGACCAGCAGGACTCGAAGATGACGATGGACTCGAAGAGCGTCCGCAGCATCTTCGAGTTCTACGAGGACTGGGCGAAGCGGTACGGGTACAAGGACGCCGACACCTTCATCGCGACCTACGAGCCGACCGGGCACCCGCCGGGACAGACCGCGTTCATGGCGGACCGGATGGCGTTCATGGTCAGCGTCCCCTCCACCATCCAGACGTTCGACAACTACGGCCCGAAGGACCTCGACTGGGGCACCGCGTACCTGCCGACCCAGCAGGACGGCGGCGACAAGTACACGTGGTCCGGTGGCTTCGCGCTGTGCGTCCCGAAGGGCTCGAAGAAGAACAAGGCCGTGTGGGAGCTCATGAAGTACTTCACGAGCAAGCAGGGCCAGGAGACCTACATGGTGCCGGCCACGAGCGTGCCGTCGAACATCGCGGCGCTGAAGGACCCGAAGGGCTCCGCGAAGTCGATCCGCTTCTTCACCGAGTCGATCGGCGCGTCCACCTGCCGCCCGCCGCTGCCCGTCGGCGGCGCGTGGTGGGACTCCCTCGCCGACGCGCGCTCGAGCGTGCTGCTCGGTACCGCGAGTCCGCAGGAAGCCGTCGAGCGGGCGCAGAACCGCGTCGACCCGATGATGCAGACCTACTCGCCGTTCAAGTTGCCGAAGGACTACGACAAGGTCCGGATCTGAGCGGGAACGCTCTGGTCGTCCCCCACGAAAGGAACCACCGACACATGCCCTCCACCCCCTTGCGCGTCGCCGTCCTCGGCTTCTGGCACGTCCACGCCGGCGACTACGCACAGCAGACCGTCGACCACCCCGGCACCGAGCTCGTGGCCGTCTGGGACGACGACACCGAGCGCGGCCGAGCCGGCGCCGAACGGTTCGGCGTCGAGTACACCGACGACCTCGATGCGTTGCTCGCCCGCACCGACGTCGACGCCGTCACGATCACGACCTCGACCGAGGTCCACCGCGACGTGATCGAGCGCGCGGCAGCGGCCGGCAAGCACGTCTTCACCGAGAAGCTCCTCGCCCCCACCGTCGAGGAGTGCGACGCGGTCATCGCCGCCTGCGACGCGGCCGGGGTCACGCTCGTGGTCTCGCTCCCGCGGCTCTACCACGGCTACACGGCCGCGATCCGGCGCGAGCTCGACGCGGGCCGCCTCGGCGACGTCACGTACTCCCGCGTCCGGCTCTCGCACGACGGTGCCGTCGCACCGTGGCTGCCGGAGCGCTTCTTCGACCCGGCGACGGCGATCGGCGGCGCCCTCACCGACCTCGGCTGCCACCCCGTCTACCTGACGCAGCTGTTCCTCGGTGCCCGCCCCGACACCGTCGAGGCCGTCTACC
The DNA here is from genome assembly GCF_015350935.1 of Curtobacterium sp. VKM Ac-2887. Lineage (NCBI taxonomy): Bacteria > Bacillati > Actinomycetota > Actinomycetes > Micrococcales > Microbacteriaceae > Curtobacterium > Curtobacterium sp. VKM Ac-2887. Next base: position 46,181 of record NZ_JADKSB010000005.1, read on the forward strand.
GCTCCTACACCGGCCGCGCGGTCGAGGACCACGCCGTGGTCACCGTCGGCTACGCCTCGCAGGCGATCGGCGTCATCGAGGCCGGCTTCGTCGCGGGCACACCGTTCACGATCGACGTGGCCGGCACCCGGGGCTGGCTCGCGTACTCCGACCAGGAGGCCCGACTCACCGCCGGCGGACCGGCCTACGGCGACGAGCCGGTCACCCTCGACGTCCCCGCCGACGCCCAGGACGCCTTCGGTCAGTGGGTGGACCACATCGCCGCCGACACGCGTGCCGACGACAACCTCGCCCGCGCCGTCGAGCTCACCCGCCTGGTGGTCGCCGCGAACGACGCAGCGGGTCAGCCCGCGACCAGCGACGCCCTCGTCGGCGCACCCGCCTGACCGTCCCAGCAGTCCAGCACCTCGAACCAACCACAGGAGTCACCATGTCCAGCGACATCATCCGCGTCGGCCTCATCGGCGGGGGCGGCATCGCGTCCGCGCACATCGCCGGGTACGCCGAGCACCCCGACACGATCCGCATCGCCGCGGTCGCCGACGCGTTCGCGGCCACGGCCGAGGAACGCGGGGCGGAGCTCGGCGTCCCGTTCTTCACCGACTACCTCGCCATGCTCGAGCAGGCGGACATCGACGCCGTCGACATCTGCCTGCCGCACCACCTGCACCGCGACGCGATCGTCGCGGCGGCCAAGGCGGGCAAGCACGTGCTGTGCGAGAAGCCGCTGTGCCTGAGCCCCGACGAGGCCGCCGACGTGCAGCGCGCGGTGTCCGAGTCCGGCATCACCCTGATGTGCGCGCACAACCAGCTGTTCATGCCCGCGGTCGCCAAGGCCAAGGAACTCATCGACGGCGGGGCGCTCGGCACCGTCTACGAGGTCCGCACCACCGACTCGTTCCGCAATGAGTTCGACCCGTCGAACATGGGGTGGCGTGCCCACGCGTCGACGAGCGGCGGCGGTGAGCTCATCGACACCGGCTACCACCCGAGCTACCTGCTCATGCACCTGGCCGGTGGCGTCCCCGTGCAGGCCACCGCGATGCTCTCCACGCACCGGTTGGCGTTCATGGAGGGCGAGGACTCGGCGCAGGCCCTGTTCCGCTTCGACAACGGCGCCGTGGGCCAGCTCGTGACGAGCTGGGCGTACGACCCGGCCGCCGGCACCGAGCGGTTCAGTGTCGTCGGCGAACACGGCGCCCTGACGAGCGACGGCACGACGCTGCGGTGGGACCTGCGGGACGGCACGAGCGAGTCGGTCACCTTCGACGAGGTCGACACCTTCGCGGCCGAGATCGGCGCGTTCGGGGCGTGCCTGCGCGACGGCACGCGGCCGATCCACACGGAGCGCGAGGGCATCGCGGTGCTCGGCATGATCCTGGCGGCGTACGAGGGCGCCCGGACGGGGACGATCGCCCCGGTGCTGACGGCGGACGAGACCGTCAGCGCCTGACCCGCGCGCGGTCGCGTCGCACTGCACACCCGTTCTGCGACGAACCACGAGTCGTTCGACGCGTGGTTCGTCGCAGAACGGGTGCTGACGCACCGCGCCGCGTCAGTGCGTCGCGGGTGCCGCGTCCTCGTCGTCGGCGGCGTGCAGCTCCGACTCGGCCTGCCCGAGCAGGTGCCGCGCGGCCAGGCTCAGCGACCGCACCCCGACCACGACGACGAGCAGGGTGAGCAGCACGAGCAGCACGGTCGTGGGCACCCACGCCACCGGAAGGTCGAGCACCCGGAACCACTCGATCGCCGCCGTCGCGACCGCCGCAGCCGGGAACACGAACGACCAGAACCCGAGCGAGAACCCGAGCCGGACGTACCGGGGCAGCAGGGCGAGCTGCACGAGGAGCATGAGGACCCCGAGGCCCGCGATGGCCTGCACGGGCAGGGTTCGGGCGTCGTCCGTGAGCGCGAACAGGGACACCGTCGCCACCGCGGGCGGAGCCACGAGGATCGCCATCGTGGGGACGAGCGGGTCGGGCAGTGCAGGGCGGAACGACAGCCGGATGAGGAGCAGCCCGGTCATCACGCCCCAGAAGAACACGCCGACGCCGAAGCACGCCCAGGACAGCCAGCCCACACCGACCTCGTGCGTGGCGACGGCGGCGACGAGGGCCGCGGCGACCGTCGGCAGCAGGTAGCCGCCGTGCACGGCCTCCAGGGTCAGGCGCCCCTCGAACCACGTGCTCAGCAACCACGCCGCGAACCCGGCAGCGACCGACACCGCGAGCACCACGAGGACCTGCCCCCCGAGCTCCCAGAACCGCGCGAGGTCGACGCCGAGGAGCATCGCCGTCGCGGGGACCAGGGCGGCGATCGGGCCCTGCGCCGGGTGGCGGAGCTGGTCGACCAGGCGTTCGTCGACCCGGACGCCCCGCAGGACATGCGCGCCGAGCAGCCACGACCACGCCACCGCCGCGACCACCCAGAACACCTGCGGGACGACGGCCGGCACTCCGAGGACGGGTGCCGCGTACGACCACGTCTCCGCGAACCCGGCCAGGCCGAACGGTGCGGCGAGGGTGTTGAGCGGGATGCGGGAGGTCGGGCGTGCGCTGGGCATAGGGGTCCCATTGTCCCCGGCTCGCGTCGTGCCACGTAACGGAGCCCGGCTCGGAGGCGCCCCGTGGCACATTGGGCCGATGCCCTTCGAAAACAGCGACCACGTCCAGGCCACCACCGCCGGGTCGCTCCCGCGCACCCCGGAGCTCATCGCCGCGAACGCCGCCCGCCCCGTGGGCGCCGACGGCTTCACGCTCGAGACCACCGACGAGGTCCGTGCGATGACGAGCGCGGCCGTCGACGACGTCGTCGCCCGCCAGACGGCCCTCGGCATCACGCAGCCGGGTGACGGCGAGTTCGGCAAGGCGATGTCGAACAGCGTCGACTACGGCGCGTGGTGGGGCTACTCGTTCCAGCGCGTCAGCGGACTCTCGCTCACGGACGCCGACATCTTCACGCAGGAGCCGGTCCGCTCGAGCCCGGGCAACGTGCAGCTGACCAGCTTCCCGGACCGTCGCGACTGGACGATCTTCCGCGAGGCCTACACCGACCCGGCGTCGGGCATCGGTACCGGCAAGAACGCCACCGCCTTCCCCACCACGACCGGCCCGATCGCCTACACCGGGCACGAGGCCGCACGCACCGACGCCGCCAACCTCAAGCACGCCGTCGAAGCGGCCGGTGCCGAGAACGGCTTCATCACGGCGCTCTCCCCCGGCTCCGCGGCCCGGGTCGCGAACGAGTACTACGCCACCGACGAAGAGCACATCTGGGCCTGGGCCGACGCGCTGCGCGAGGAGTACCGGATCATCCTCGACGCGGGCCTCGTGCTGCAGATCGACGACCCCTCGATCGCCGAGAACTGGGACCAGATCAACCCGGAGCCGAGCCTCGAGGACTACCGCGCCTTCACTCGCATCCGCGTCGAGGCGCTCAACCACGCGCTCGAGGGGCTCGACACCAGCCGCGTCCGCTTCCACCTGTGCTGGGGCTCGTGGCACGGTCCGCACACCACCGACATCGAGCTCCGCCACATCGTCGACCTGATGCTCGACATCGATGCCGGCGCGTACTCGTTCGAGGCCGCGAACGCCCGCCACGAACACGAGTGGACCGTGTGGCAGGACGTCACGCTGCCCGACGGCAAGGTGATCGTCCCCGGCGTCGTCGGCCACGCCACGAACGTCGTCGAGCACCCCGACCTGGTCGCGCAGCGCATCGAGCGGTTCGCCTCGGTCGTCGGGCGCGAGCGCGTCATCGCCGGCACCGACTGCGGCCTGGGCGGCCGCATCCACCCGCAGATCGCCGCGGCGAAGCTCCAGTCGCTCGGCGAGGGGGCACGCCGCGCGAGCGCGAAGCTCTTCTGAGCCGCACGTTCCTTCCCAGAACGGCTGCGGTAGCAAGCGAGAACGGGCGTACCTGCCACGAAGATCACGGCAGGTACGCCCGGTTCGTGGAGGTACGCCCGGTTTCGGCAGGCCTCAGGTGCTACCGCCGTGCGCGGCCGAGGACGATCGCGCCGACCGCGGCAGCGCCACCGAGCCACACGAGCGGGCGCGTGACACGCCGTCGCTTCGCGACCCAGCCGCCGTTCGTGGCGTTGCCGGCGTCCGCCGGGGCGTAGAGGTTGCCGTCGGTGGGGTCGCCCTTCCCGCGCAGCGCGAAGGTCTCGACCATCGGCTTCGTGATCTTGTGGAACAGCCCCGGGAACACGTACTGCAGCGGGACGAGCGACGCCTGGATGCGGCCGACGTAGCGGTACCGCTTCGGGTGCGTGGCGGCGGTCACGACGGCACGACCCGCGCGCTCGACCGAGACCGTCGGCGGCAGCGGGTGCGAGTTCTTGTCGGTGTAGTTGGCGCCGTTCTGGTAGATCGGGGTGTCGATCGTCGACGGCAGCAGCGTGGTGAAGCGGATGCCGGTGTGCGCGAACTCGTCACCGAGGACGTCGACCAGGCCGAGCGCCGCGTGCTTGCTCGTCACGTAGGCCGACTGGTAGGGCGCGGACAGCAGCGACTGGATCGAGCCGACGAGCACGTACGTGCCCGTGCCGCGCTGCTTCCAGTGCGGGAGCAGGTGCGTGATCGCGTTGAGGTGGCCGTAGAGGTTCGTGTCCACGACCCGCTTGAACGCCTCGGTGGGGGTCTGCTCGAACAGGCCGTAGACGAACAGGGCGGCGTTGCCGACGAAGACGTCGATCCGCCCGTGCCGACTCGTCACCGTGCCGATGAGGTCCTCGACCTGGTGCTCGTCGGCGACGTCCGTCGGGATCGCGACCGCGTCGGCCCCGAGTGCACGGCACTCGGCGGCGGCGGCCTCGAGGGAGTCGTGGCCGCGTGCGGCGAGCACGAGCGTGGCACCCTGTCGGGCGAACTCGTGCGCCGCGGCCCTCCCGATGCCGCTCGATGCTCCGGTGACGACGACGATCTTCCCGCGGTACCGATGTCCCATGCGTCCTTGGTACGCGCTGCTGGTCCGTTCCCGCACAGACGGGCCGTACCCCTCGCCCCGGTGCGAGGATGGAGCATGCGCAAGGACGACCTGACCGTCGACGAAGCCACGGTCATCGCCGAACACGCCCGGTCCGGTGCCCTCGAGCTGGACGACCCCGAGGTCCGCAAGGTCGTCGAGCAGGCGAACCGGGTGCTGGTCCGTGCACAGATGTGGGGCGAGGAGCGGAGTCCGAAGCTGCGTCGTCGCCGTCGGTTCATCGCGATCGGTGCGCTCGTGATGGTCCTCGTCTGGGTGGCCGGACTGCTCGTGCCGCTGGCGCTGCGCTTCGGCGTGTAGCCGGAGCCGAGCCGAGACCGGAGACGAAGCGTCGGCCCCCTCGGTTCAGCGGCCGGTGCGGGCGTTCCGGGCGAGGAGCCAGAGGTACGTGCTGTGCCCGACGAGCGCCAGGCCGAAGAAGATCGCGGCGACGGCGTAGACGCGGTCGAGCTTCCCCTGCCCGATGACGAGCATCACGATGCAGAAGGCAACGGCGATCGCCAGCACGCCGACCTGCACGGTCGACCAGATCCGTCGGAAGCGCGGCATGCCCGTCTCGTTCACCCGGCCATTCTCCCCCATGCCGAGCCCGCCGTGCGGTCGCCCGACGTCAGCCCGCGGTACGACGCGGGCGAGGCACGTCGGTACCGTGCTCCGATGTACGGCCCCGCAGGCCGGACCTAGCGTGCAGGCATGGACACGCACCACCCCACGGCCACCCCCACCAGCACCCCGGCCCGCCCTGCACGCCGACGCCGTCGCCCGCTCCGGATCATCGGCTTCTCGCTCGTCGGGCTCGTCGGCCTCGGCGCCCTCACGCTCGGCGGCACGGCCACCTACGACGCGATCGCGACGGCGGCGGAACGGGACGAAATCCGCCCGTACGGCGAACTCGTCCCCGTCACCGGCGGCCGGGTCAACGTCGCCGTCACCGGGTCCGGGGCATCGACCGTCGTGCTGCTGCCCGGCTTCGGCACGGCATCCCCCGTGATCGACTTCGCCCCGCTCGTCGACCGGCTGCAGGACACGCACCGGGTGGTGGTCGTCGAGCCGCTCGGGTACGGCCTGAGCGACGGCACCGACCGGCCCCGGACCAGCGCGAACATCGTCGACGAGGTGCACCAGGCGCTGTCGACCCTCGGCATCGACCGCTACGTGCTCGCGGGGCACTCGGTCGCCGGGATCTACGCGCTCGAGTACACGAACACGTACCCGGACGAGGTGCAGGCGTTCGTCGGCATCGACAGCAGTGTGCCGACGCAGCCCGGCATCGACGAAGCCGTCGGGTCTGGCCTGTTCCGCTTCGTGAAGGCCACCGGGCTCGCCCGTGTGCTCACTGCCGTGTCCGGCGACGCGTACGCCGGGTTGCCCTACACCGATGCGCAGAAGGAGCAGATGACACTGCTGTCACACCGCACCAGCATGCGCGCGACGTACCTGGACGAGTACGAGCACCTCGGCGCGAACTTCCGGCACGCCCGCAGCCTCGCGTTCCCCGCCGATCTGCCGGTCCGCCTGTTCGTCGTGGGCGACGACCCGGATGTGCCGGGGTGGGAGCGCCTGCACCGTGAGCAGGCGGCGTCGGTCACCGACGGCCAGGTCGTCCTGCTCGACGGCGGGCACTACCTGCACCACACGCACGCGGCGGAGATCGCCGAGGGCATCGACGCGGTCGCCGACCTCGGTCAGTGATCCCGCAGCGCCTCGACGTCCGCGCCGGCGCCGACCCGGCGTCGTTCCGAGCCGGCGCGCGGCTCAGCGCTTCTCGGGGTCGTGGCCCCAGTTCATCAACGAGTACCGCCACGGGGTGTCGTGCACGTCGCCGTCCGGCCGCTGTTCCGAGTGCCGGGCGACGTAGCCGACCACCTTCCGCATGTGGGCGCGGTCGTCGTCGGTCCGGTCCGCCTTGTGCTTCTCGAGGATCCGGATGACGTGCCGCCCGCTCTCGTGCCCGGTCGACTCACCGCCGCCCGGGGGCTTCTGCCCGACGTGCTTCGACTCGTCGGTGTCGAGCCACTCGCGGAGCTCCGACGGGGTCATGTTCACCGCGTCGGCGAAGTCGCGCTCGGTCTGCTGGTCGTCGTCGTCACTCATGGCCCCGAGGCAACCCCGCGGTCCTGGATGGGTGCGCAGGGCGGATGGCGCTCCGCCGCCGCCCAGCCGGGACGGGTTCCGTGGAGGCACGAGCAGGAAGGAACTCGCATGCCCACCGACCAGTACGAACACGGCGACCCGCGCACCCGCTACCCCGACGTCAAGCCGGAGCCGCAGACGCAGGACGAGCCGGGCCTCCAGTCCGCCATGGACCCGGTCCCCGACCTGGGCGAGACGAGCTACCGGGGCACCGGCCGGCTCGCCGGCCGCAAGGCCCTGATCACCGGCGGTGACTCCGGCATCGGCGGCGCCGTCGCGATCGCGTTCGCCCGCGAGGGCGCCGACGTCGCGATCGCCTACCTGCCGGAGGAGCAGTCCGACGCCGACCACGTGCTCGAGCAGATCCGTGCCGCCGGACGCACCGCCGTGGCGATCCCCGGCGACCTGCGTGACAAGGCGTACGCGCAGGAGCTCGTCGACCAGGCCGTCGCCGGACTCGGCGGTCTCGACGCCCTGGTGAGCGTCGCCGGCAAGCAGCGCTGGCAGCCGGACGTGCTCGACATCACCGACGACCAGTTCGAGGCGACCTTCGACGTGAACGTCTTCGGGCTGTTCCGCCTCGTCAAGGCGGCGCTGCCGCACCTGGAACCCGGTGCGACGATCACCACGACGGCGTCGATGGAGGCGTACAAGCCGGCACCCGACCGGCTCGACTACGCGGCGTCGAAGGGCGCGATCAACAACCTGTCGAAGGGGCTGTCGCAGCTGCTCGTCGAGCGTGGCATCCGCGTGAACGTCGTCGCTCCCGGGCCGACGTGGACGGTCCTGCAGCCGAGCGGCGGCGTCGACCCGTCGACGTTGCCGGAGTTCGGGAGCAGCGAGTCGCCGATGGGCCGCGCCGGACAGCCAGCCGAACTCGCACCGGCCTACGTCTTCCTGGCGTCGGACGAGTCGAGCTACGTCGTCGGCGAGACGCTCAACGTGAACGGCGGCATGGTCACGCCCTGACCTGCACCGCGCGCCGACGGGCAGATCAACCGCGAGGACTGATCCGCGGTACATCGTGAGCAGGAATGGTCGGGTTCGCTTGCAGCACCCGACCATTTCTGCTCACGAAGCGCCCCCGGGCCCGCCCCCGCGATCGACGCGCACTGCTAGCGTGCAGACGTGTCCTGGGGCCGGCTCTACTTCGCACTGCAGGCCCTCGGCGGCGCGGTGTGGTGGATCGGCGTCGCGACCGTCCCCGCCGTCCGGACGCTCACGCTCGGCTCGCTGGACCCGGTGGCCGTCGCGGCCCTCGACGTCCCGCTCTTCGTCGTGGCCTCGGCGCTCGCGGCGGTCTCCGCGGGCACGGTCGGACGGATCGCGGTGACCGTCGCCACCGTGTGGACCGCGCTCGTCCTCGCCGGACTCGCCGTCTGGGCGACCGTCACCGGCGAGGCCGGCTGGGGCGTCGTCGTCATGACCGCGGCGACCGTCGGTTCCGTGCTGGCCCTCGCCCTCGTCCTGCTCGGCCGGGTACCGACCGAGTGGTTGACGTCCGGTCCGCTGCGGTTCCGCACGGCCGACCCGGGTGCCGCGACGTCACGGCACGTGCTCGCGACGACCGTGCAGATCGTCGTCTTCTGGGGGCTGTTCCTCGGGGTGTTCCCCGTGGCCATCGCCGTCGCCGAGCACCGCTGGCGGCTGCACCCCGCACTGCCCGGACCGGTCGTGACCGCGCTGCTGGTGGTCGGGCTCGTCGTCCTCGCGCTCGCCAGCGCGCTCGGCCTCGCGTCGGCCGCGGCGATGTCGACCAAGGGCGCTGGCACCCCGCTGCCGTCCGCCAGTGCGAACCGGTTGGTCGTCGCCGGCCCGTACCGCTCGGTGCGCAACCCGATGGCGCTCGCCGGCATCACGCAGGGCGTCGCCGTCGGGCTGCTGCTCGGGTCGTGGATGGTCGTCGTCTACGCACTCGCCGGGTCGATCGTGTGGAACTGCGTCGTCCGGCCGCTCGAGGAGGCCGACCTCGAGGCCCGCTTCGGCGAGGACTTCCGCCGCTACGCCGCCCGGGTCCGGTGCTGGGTGCCGCGGTGGCCGATCGCCGCGAGCGTCGGCGGGGTCCCCGTCTCCGTCAGCTCGCCGCGCCGGTGATGTTCACGAGCCACGTGACCCGGAACCGGTCGGTGAGCATCCCGAAGGTGTCGCCCCACGGGGCCGTCGTGAGCGGTTCGATGATCGACGCGCCCTCGGCGAGCCCGTTCCAGTAGCGGGTCAGGGCCTCGTGGTCGTCGCCGCTGAGCGACAACGAGATCGTGCTCTCCGACGGCGTCTCCATGCCCGTCGGCGCGTCCGAGGCCATCAGCAGCAGGCCGTTCTCGCCCTCGAGCTGCCCGTGCATGACCTTGTCGGCGTCGGCGGGGTCCTGGCTCATGCCGGCTTCGCCGAAGGTGCCGATCGTGAGCTCGCCGTGGAACACCGAGTGGTAGAAGTCGAGGGCTTCGCGGGCCCCCGAGCGGAAGCCGAGGTACGGGTTGAGACGCACGGACATGGTGGACTCCTCACGACGGGCGGGCGTCGTCGCCCGCTGCGCGCCCATCGTCGCAGACGCGACGTGCCCGCGGAAGGGCGCGGTGCCTTGGACGGACGTGGGATGCGGCCTGGAGGCTCGTGGCGGCGCCGCCCCGCGCCTCCAGGCCGTCAGGCGGTCGCTCTGCGGTCCGTGGCCGGGTCTGCCCCGGCCAGGTCACGGATGCGCTTCGCCGGCACGCCCGCGTAGACGCCGTGCGCCAGCAGGCGCCCGGTGACGACCGCGCCGGCCGCGACGACCACGTCGTGCTCGATGTGCGCGCCGGGCAGGATCGTCGCACGGCCGCCGATCCACACGCGGTCCTCGATGACGACCGGACGGCCGGTCGCGGTGTCGCTCCACCGGCCGTCGGCGTCGATCGCGTGGTGGCTCGTCATGATGAGGACCTGCATGCCGATCGCGGCGTTCGCACCGATGCTGACGGGGGCGATGGCCTCGATGGTCGTCGCGCGGTTGAAGTAGACGCCTCGCGCGACCGACAGGTTGCGCGGGTCGCCCGTGAGCGAGAAGCCGACGCCGGGGGCCGACTCGGCGTGCGCGCCCGCGGCGTTCAGCAGCAGCCGTCGCACGACCCGCGGCAGGAACGGCGAGCCGAGCAGGGCCGTGAGCAGGACGTGCTCCCGGGCGTGCGCGACGTCCTCGCGGAGGCGTCGGGCGAACGTCGAGGTAACGGGGACGGGGACGGCTGGCGTGGCCATGCGGCCTCCTGGGCTCGAGGGAGTCGTGCGGCGACACCACACACCGGAAACGTAAGCGCTCCCCAGGAGACCGACAACGGACGCCCGGGCCGTTGCGTGATCCTTGCGGTAACGCCCCGGACCGCTACTCCCGCGCCGCCAGCGCCGTCTGCCGCGGCAGCTCCCCGAACTCCTGCCGGTAGCTCCCCGCGAACCGGCCCAGGTGCGCGAACCCCGTCGCCCGGGCGATCTCGGCGACGCTGCGGTCGTCGCCGGCCTCGAGCTGCTCCCGGGCGAGCAGGAGCCGGATCCGACGCAGGTACATCGTCGGCGTGATGCCGTGGTGCCGCTGGAACGCCGCCTGCACCCCGCGGACGCTCAGCCCCGCGGCCTCGGCGACGTCGTTGACGGTGATCTGCTCGGTCGCGTGGTCGAGCAGGAACGTCTCGGCACGGGCGAAGCGCGCGGTCGACGCCATGACCGGTTCGTGCTGCCCCACCGGCCAGTGCGGGATCGCGGTCAGCAAGCCGCCGGCGGCGAACCGGGCGAGCTCGCGCTCCCGCTCGAGCGGCACGTCGGTGGGACCCTGCAGGACCTCCTGCGCGACCGACCGGACCATGAGCCACCAGGCGGCGAGCGGCGCACCCTCTGGCACGTGTCGGGGACGGAACTCCAGCGGACCCGGCGCCCAGTCACCGCGCTCGGCGGCGACCTTCTCGACGATCGTCCGGTCGATGCGCAGCACGTCGTGCTGGAAGTCCACCCACCGGAACCGCTGCGGGTCCTGTCGGTAGAGCACGGGGCGGCCGATCTGCACCGGGTTGTCGTCGACGTGCGCCGAACCGGCCTTCACCCAGACGATCATCATCGCCCGCCCGGGCTCGACCGCGCCGCTCAGGGCACCCGTGCACCGCGTCGACTCGAGGGAGAGCAGGGCGGTGCCCCGCACGCGCTCCTCGAAGACGAAGCCCTCTCCGGTCGCCTCGACGGTGAGTCCGTGGGTCACGTGGGTCACCGACAGTGCCTCGGCCGCGACCGACGGCTCGTCTGTCCTGATCTCCCGCTGCGTGCGGTGCATCATCTCGGGCACGTGATGATCCTCGCGACATGTCGGCATCCGCGCAACGCACGACGCGCCGGGGTTCCTGGACGACGACCAGCATCCGCGCGTTTGACTGATGCGGCATGAAGTACATCCAGTACGACCGCTCCACGTTCCTGACGAGCGACGACGTCGCCGACGCCGTGATCGAGTACGCCGCGGCGCTCGCCGGCGGCAGTCGCGCGGACGCGATCGCGGTCCCGACGGTGGCGGAGGACGGCACGATGACGACCACGAAGATCCTCATCGGCCCGTCGAGCGAGATCGTCGTCGCCGACGCCGACGCGGACGAGCTCGAGGTCGAGAACGGTGAGTTCGTGGAACGCCTGCGTGCTGCAGCGCGGACGTTCGACCACCCTGAGACGATCCACGCCGACACCCGCTCGGACCTGACGGGCGACGGACCGGTCGCCTGACCGCAGCGCAGTCGGAGCGACACGCACCGCACGCACCGCGCTCACCGCGCGCACCGCGCTCACCGCCCGAGGTCGGTCGGGAACCTGCTGGCGTCGACCGCCAGGACCGCCTCGGTCCGCCGGCGCATCTCGGCCAGGAATGCCCCACCCTCGGGTTCCAGGTCGTCGTCCGGCGCCGGCTCCAGGGCGACTGCCACCGCTGGTGCGAGGAGCAGCTCCACCGTGGTGGCCGCGCCGAAGTCGTCGGTCGTCGGGACCGACACGACGTCGCTCAACCGGCTCTGGTGCAGGGCGGCCGCGTACCGGATCACCGCGTCGGCGACCGTGTCACCGGTCAGGACCCGGACGGTCCCCGCGTAGTTGACGTACTTCATCGGTGCTCCCTCGTGACGAGGGGCATCCGCCGCGGTGACGGTTCCCTGATCCTGCTGGACAGTAGGCCGTGGTCGCCGCGCGCGTCACAGACACCGAGGCCGACGCCGACGCCGACGCCGAGGGGTCTGTCCACTCCGCGCTGTCGCTCGGGATCCCGCTGGTAGCAACGAGGTGCGTGCCGCCTCCCGTGCGGCGCGGGAAGGAAGCGACTCTTGACCGAGATCACCGCCCACCACGGGCTCTTCAAGGACACGAACCTGCACGTCGACGACACCGGCGGCTCCGGCCGCACCGTCGTCCTGATCCACGGCTGGCCGCTGTCCGGCGAGTCCTGGAGCAAGCAGGTCCCGGCGTTCGTCGACGCCGGACACCGCGTCGTCACCTACGACCGTCGCGGCTTCGGTCGCAGCGACAAGCCGAAGACCGGCTACGACTACGACCACCTCACCGAGGACCTGCACACGATCCTCACCGAGCTCGACCTGCAGGACGTCACCCTCGTCGGCTTCTCGATGGGCGGCGGCGAGGTCGCCCGCTACTTCTCGAAGTACGGCACCGAGCGGCTGCACAGCGTCGTCTTCGCCTCGGCCGTGCCGCCGTACCTGCTGCAGACGTCGGACAACCCGGACGGCCCGCTGCCGAAGGAGCAGGCGGCCGAGATGACCGCGGGCCTGACGAAGGACGAGGACGCGTTCTACGACCAGTTCACGACCGACTTCTTCTCGGTGGACGGCACCCTGGTCGTCTCCGAGGAGGACCGGCAGCAGGCACTCACGCTCGCGAAGCAGGCGTCGAAGACCGCCGCGCTCGAGGCGATGGCGTCCTTCGCGAACACCGACTTCCGTGACGACCTGCCGAAGGTCACCGTGCCGACGCTCGTCATCCACGGTGACGGAGACGCGACCGTGCCGTTCGAGGGCTCGGGTGCCCGCACGCACGCCGCGATCGCCGGCTCCGAGCTGCACGTCGTGGCCGGCGGCCCGCACGGCGTCAACGTCAGCCACCCGGACGAGTGGAACCGCGTGGTGCTGGCGTTCCTCGCGAAGTAGCGCGGAACGCTCAGCGTCCGCGGCACGGAACGCGACCGACAGGCGGACGGGAGGCCCGTGGCAGACCCGCCACCCCTCCCTCGCAGGCTCGGTCGGCGCGGCCCGCGTGCCGCTGGCGCGTCACGCTGATCGGCCCGCGCCCGTCCTCCTGTGCGCAGGTCCAGGGCCCCGCTCAGGCCGCGGGAGCCACCAGACCGGCGCGCCGGCGCAGGTCGAGCGCGGCCGCGACGAGCTCGCGGGTGCGCGGGTGCGCGCCCGCGTCGAACAGCCGCTCCGCGGGGCCCACGTCGACGACACGACCGCCGTCGAAGACCGCGATGCGGTCGGCGACCCGGCGCACGACGGCGAGGTCGTGCGAGATGAACACGCAGGTCGTGCCGGTGGTGCGCTGCAGGTCGAGCACCAGGTCGAGGATCCGCGCCTGCACCGAGACGTCGAGGGCCGACGTGGGTTCGTCGCACACCACCAGCGGCACCGGTCCGGCGAACGCCCGGGCGATGGCGACGCGCTGCTTCTGCCCGCCGGACAGCTGGGCCGGCCGGCGGTCGAGGACGTCGGCGGGCAGCCCGACCCGCGCCGCGAGCTGCTCGGCGGTGCCGTCGCCGTGCAGCAGCCGGATCGCCCGTCCGAGCACCTGTCGGACCGTCCGTCGCGGGTTGAGCGAGGCGTCCGCGTTCTGGAACACGACCTGCACGGGTGGGGTGCCGGTCGGCGTCCGGTCGCCGGCGTCCAGCGTGATCGTGCCGTCGTGTCGGACCAGTCCGGCGAGTGCTCGGCCGAAGGTCGTCTTGCCGGAGCCGGACTCCCCCACGACGCCCAGCACCTCACCGCGGCGCAGCTCGAGGTCGATGCCGTCGAGGGCGACGGCGCCGTCGTACTCCTTGCGGAGGCCCCTGATCGTCGCGAGGACGTCGTGCTGCGCGGTCTCGGCGGTCGTGCCCGTCGTTCCCGCCTTGCCCGCCGTTCCCGCCTTGCCCGCCGTTCCTGCCTTGCCCGTCGTGATGTCGGGCAGGGCGTCGACGAGCTGCTTCGTGTACGGCTCCGTGGGGTGGAGCAGCACCTGGGTCGCGGTGCCCTCCTCGACGAGCACCCCGTGGCGGAGCACCCCGACCCGTCCGCAGTGCGCCGCGACCAGCGGCAGGTTGTGGCTGATGAGCAGGGTCGCGAAGCCGATCTCGGTCCGGAGCTCGTCGATGAGCGCCATGATGCCCGCCTCGACCGTGCTGTCCAGGCCGGTGGTGGGTTCGTCGAGCACGAGCAGGCGCGGACGGGCCACCAGGGCCATCGCGATCGCGACGCGCTGCTGCTGACCGCCGGACAGCTCGTGCGGGTACCGGACCCCGATCGTCGTCGGCGACGGCAGCCCGACCCGGGTGAACGCCTCGATCGTCGCGGTGTCCGCAGTCGCGCGGCCGGAGCCCGTGGCGCGCAGGACCTCGGCGACCTGGCGTCCGACCGTCATCGTCGGGTTGAGGGCGAGGCCGGGTTCCTGGTGGACGACCGCCACGACGTCGCGCCGGAACCGCCGGAGGCGCTCACCGCGCAGGGACGCGACGTCGACGCCGTCGACGACCAGCGCCGACGACCCGACGGCGGCGTCCGGGCCGAGCGACGCCGTCAGCGTGCCGGCGACGGTGCTCTTGCCGGAGCCGGACTCGCCCACGAGCCCGTACGAGCCACCGGGCTCGATCACGAACGCGACGTCGTCGACCACCCGGGTGCCGCGGTACGACACGGTGAGCCCCTCGACGCGGACCAGTGCGTCGGTCGTGCCGGTGGTCCGGGGCTGCTGGCTCGTGCCGGTCTGCTCGGTCACTCGGAGACCTCCTTGAGGTTGTCGGCGATCAGGTTCGCGGACACGACGATCGACGCCACGGCGACACCCGGGAACACGACCGTCCACCACGCGGCCTGCAGGTAGGCGCGGTTCGCGTTGATGTCGAGCCCCCAGTCGGCGGCCGGTGGTTGCGAACCGAGCCCGAGGAACGACAGCGACGCGGTGATGAAGATCGCGGCACCGAGGCTCAGGACCGCCTGGATCACGAAGACCCCGATCACGTTCGGCAGCAACTCGGTGACCATCGCCCGGACGGCGCTCTCACCCTGCAGCCGTGCGGCCTGGACGTAGGACTTGCCCATCTCGACGAGCACCGCGGCCCGGACGATCCGCGCGATGCCCGGCGCGAAAAGCACGCCGACGATGAGGACGAGCGCGGGCGTCGACACCCCGAACGCACCGACGAGCACGACCAGGAAGATCAGGCTGGGCAACGCGAGCAGCACGTCGAAGAACCGCATCAGGGCGGTGTCGACCCAGCCGCGGTGGTAGCCGGCGAGCAGGCCCAGGGTGCCGCCGACGACGGTCGCCAGCGCCGCGCCGAACGGGCCGATGACGAGCGCCGGCCGGGCCCCGGCGGCGACGCGGGCGAAGACGTCACGGCCGAGCGAGTCGGTGCCGAACCAGTGCGCAGCGCTCGGCGCCTGCAGGAGCTCGCCGGTGCGGGCGAAGGGCTGCAGGCCGAGCAGGTGCCAGCCCACGGCCAGGACGACCCACCAGAGCAGGATCGCCACGGAGACCAGGAACGTGGGACGCCGGAGGAGTCCGCGCCACCCGCGGCGGGTGACCCGTGCGGTGCCCGTGGTGATCGACGCCGACGGACGACCGGCGACCCCGTCGGTCTCGACGGCGCCGGGGACGACGGCGGTCATGCGGTGGCCACCCGTTCGAAGCGGATCCGGGGATCGACCACCACGAACAGCAGGTCGGTGAGCAGGAGCGCGCCGAGCGAGAGCGCCCCGGCGAGCATCACCCCGCTCTCGAGCAGCAGGGCGTCCTTGCGTTCGGCGGCCGACACGAGCAGCGCGCCGAGGCCCGGGTAGGAGAACAGGGTCTCGACGATGACGCTGCCGCCGAGCAGGGTGCCGAGGTAGATGCCGAGCACCGAGAACGTCGGGATGAGCGCGTTGCGGACGACGTGCCGGCGGACGACCTGGCCGGTGGTCAGGCCCTTGAGCACGGCGGTGCGGTGGAACTGCGACCGGATCGTCTCGATCGTCCCCGCACGCACCATCCGGGTCAGGACGGCGAGGTACGCCAGGGCGAGCACCACGGCGGGCAGCGTGAGCACCCGGAGCCGCTCGCCGAACCCGGCGTCGAGCGCACCGGACGCCTGCACCGGCACCACCCGCAGCCAGACCGCGAAGACGAGCAGCAGCACGATCCCGACGACGAACTCCGGCACCGCCGAGATCGTCAGCAGCCCGACCGTGACGGCCCGGTCGGAGCGGCGACCCTGCCGGTACGCCTGCACGGCACCGAGCGTGATCGCGACCGGCACCATGATGACGAACGCGTACGCGCCGAGCAGCAGGGAGTTGCCGAGACGGCCGAGCACCAGGTCGCGGACCGGCTCGGAGTAGACGAAGCTCGTGCCCCAGTCCCCCGTGACGAACCCGCCGATCCAGTGCAGGTACCGGCTGACGAGGGACCCGTCGAGCCCGTGGTCGACGTTCCACGCGCGCACCTGCGCCGCCGTCGCGTACTGCCCGAGGGCGTTCCGGCCCGGGTCCCCCGGCACGACCTGGACCAGCCAGAACGTCAGGACGGAGACCACGACCAGGACGAGCGGGATCTGGACGACCCGTTGCCCGACCAGGGTCAGCAGACGACGGCGGCGCGCGGTGCTCATGACGCGGTGACCCCGATGCCCCGGAAGTCGAACCCGCCCGGGAAGTCCTGCCCCGACCGGAAGGTGCCCGTGACGCGCTTCTGCAGCAGGATGCTGCTCGACGCGAACGCAGGGACGATCACGGGCAGGTCGGTCCACTCGATCTCGGCGATCTGGTTCGCCAGGTCCTGCCGCTCCGACTCGTCGGTCGTCGACTCGTACCGGTCGGTCAGCTGCTCGAGCTCCGGGCTCGAGTACTTCGAGGCGTTCCAGACGGCGCCGTCGCGGTAGATCAGGTCGACGTACTGCGCGGGCAGGCGCTGCGCCCAGTTGGTGATCGTCACCGGGGCGTTCAGCCACGGGGTGTCGTCGCCGTCGGCGTAGTACTGCGCGCTCGTCAGCACCTTGAGGGTGACGTCGAACCCGCCGACCGCCTCGAGCTGCTGCTGCACCACCTGGGCGAGGGCCTTCTCGGCGTCGAGCGTCGTGATCTCGAACGAGACCGTCCTGCCGCCGAGCAGGTCCGCGACCTTCGCCTTGTCCTGCTCGCGCTGCTCGAGTCCCTTCGGCTGGATCGCCGAACTCGGGAAGAACGTGGTGTCGTTGCCGACCTCGGCTGCGCCGCCGTAGACCGTCTTGACGATCTCCTCGCGGTCGAGCGCGAGGGCGAAGGCCTCACGGACCTTCGGGTCGTCGAAGGGCGCCTTGGTGACGTCGAGGAAGATGCCGTCGAACTTGTTGAAGTACGGTTCGGTCTCGGTGTAGTCCGAGGCCTGCAGTGTCGACGTCGCGGTGGGGCTGGCGGCGATCTGGTCGATCTCCCCGCTCTGGAACGCGAGCAGCTGGGCCTGCTCGTCGGCGTAGAACTTCACGTCGACCTGCTGCAGCTCCACGTCCTTCGCGTCCCAGTAGTCCGGGTTCTTCGTGAACGTGGCGCCCTGGCCGGCCGAGTACTTCGTCAGCACGAACTGTCCGGCGCCGACGGGCTGCTTGGCCCAGTTCGCGCCGGCGTCGAAGCCGGCCGGCTGGATGGTCGTGTTCGAGCCCGTGAGCAGGTAGGGGAAGTCGGCGTACGGCTTGGCGAGCGTGAAGTCGATGGTCGAGGCACCGTCGGCGGCGACCGACTGCAGGATGCCGTCGAAGCTCGACTTGCCGGGCGACTGGCTGTCCTTGCCGATGATCGAGTCGAACGTCGCGACGACGTCCTTGCTCGTGAGCGCGGCACCGTCGGAGAACTGCAGGTCGTCGCGGAGCTGCACCGTCCAGGTGCGTCCGTCGGACGACGCCTTCCACGAGTCGGCCAGACGGCCCTCGAGCTTGCCCTTCGCGTCCTGGCTGAGCAGGCCCTCGGACGCCAACCCCACGATGAACATCGCGTTGTAGTCCGAGGTGGTGAGCGGGTTGATCGTGCTGTCGGGCTCCTGGAGTCCGAGCGTGTAGGTGCCGGTGTCCGAGGACGATCCGGGCGAGGCGTCGCCGCCGGACGAGCACGCGGCGAGCGTGAGGGCGAGGGCGGACGCGGTGGCCGCGAGGGCGAGGCGCTTGAGGCGACGCCGCCGCGACGTGAGGTCGACGGTCACGGATGACTCCTAGGGGTTCGGGTTGCAGGGGTGCGGTGCTGGGAGGGGTGGTGCGGTCAGCGGTGCGCGCGGTCCGGCACCCGGGGGTGTCCGAAGCGCTCGCGCAGGGTGAGGTCGTCGTACGCCGTGGCGGTCCGGCCGCGGCGCTGCAGTTCCGGCACGACGTGGTCGACGAACCGGTCGATCCCGCCGGGCAGGTACGGGAACTGCACGATGAAGCCGTCGGCGCCACCGTCGTCGGCGAGCTCCTCGAACCGGTCGGCGATCTCCGGTCCGGTGCCCGTCAGCAGGCTGCGGCGGTACGACCACGCGTAGACGTCGCGGGGCGTCGCGGGGCCGTCGGCGAGCAGCCGGTCGACCGCGGGCTTCGGCGAGCGGGTCTCGTTCGAGGTGTCGAACTCCTCGGCGTAGTCGAACGGCACGTCGACGTCGCGGCCGGACAGGTCCTGCCCGATCTGGTGCGACACGTCCTCGAGGATGAGAGCGTCCGGCGTCAGGGCGAGGATCGCGTCCGCCTCGGCTCGGGCGTCGGCGGCGGTCTCCCCCACGACCGGCATCACCGACGGCATGATCTTCACCGCGTCGGCGGAGCGGCCGTGCCGGACGGCGCGGGCGCGCAGGTCGTCGACGAAGCGTCGGACGTCCGCGGTGGAGCCACCACGGGTGAACACCGCGTCGGCCGTGTCCGCGGCGAGTTCCAGCCCGGACTCGGACCCGCCGGCCTGGAACAGCAGCGGGTGGCCCTGCGGCGGCCGGGCGATGTTGAGCGGCCCGCGCACCCGGAAGAACTCGCCCTCGTGGTCGAGACGGTGCAGGCCGTCGCGGCGCGCGAAGACCCCGGACGACGGGTCGGCCACGATCGCGTCGTCGTCCCAGCTGTCCAGCAGCCCGTTCACGACGTCGACGAACTCGCGACCGCGCTCGTACCGCCGGGAGTGGTCGATGTGGGCGTCACCACCGAAGTTGCGAGCCTCTTCGTCGTAGCGGCTCGTGACGAGGTTCCACGCGGCTCGCCCACGGCTGAGGTGGTCGAGCGAGGCGAGGGTCCTGGCCAGGTGGTACGGCTCGTTGTACGTCGTCGACACGGTCGCGGCGAGGCCGATCCGCGACGTCACCTGGGACAGCGCGGCGAGCAGCGTGAACGGTTCGGGCCGCAGCGCACCGTAGTGGTCGACGCCCGACGGGTACCGGTCCCAGAAGTACAGGCCGTCGGCGAGGAAGAGCGTGTCGAAGACCCCGCGCTCGGCGGTCTGCGCGATGTGGCGGTGGTGCCGGATGCTCAGGTGCTCGGCCGGGCGCGAGGACGGGTGCCGCCACCCGGTGACGTGCGCGCCGCCCGGGTGGAAGGCGAAGGCGCCCAGCAGGATGCGGTCGCTCATGCGGACGCCTCCTGGTCGACAGCCGCGGGCGCCGGCGCGGCTGCCGAACCGTCGTACCGGCTCGCCGGTCGCGCCAACCCGAGGTGCTCCCGCAGGGTGTCGCCGCGGTACGCGCGGTCGTACACGCCGCGACGTTCGAGCTCCGGCACCACCTGGTCGACGAACCGGTCGACGCTCACCGGGATCGACGAGAACGCGAGCATGTAGCCGTCGGCGGCGTCCTGCTCGTAGCGCTCGGTCAGCCAGTCGGCGATCTGCTCGGGCGTGCCCGGCAGGAACCGACGGCGCAGGATCGTCCGGTAGACCTCGCGCAGCGTGGTGGCCTCGGCAGCGATGCGGCGGATTGACTCGTAGACGGACTTCGACTGGTTGATCGCCGTCTCGTCGAAGACGTGCTCGAACGGTGCGTCGAGCGGCCGGTCGGACAGGTCGGTCTGCAGGTAGTGGGACAGCAGGTCGAGCGAGACGCGGTCCGGTGTCAGCTCCTCGATCTCGTCGAGCTGCCGCAGCGCGTCGGCCTCGGTGTCGCCGATCACCGGCGACACCGCCGGCAGGATCAGCATCGACGACGCGTCACGTCCGTGCTCGACGGCGCGGCGCTTGTAGTCGGCGTACAGGGCCTGCGCGTCGGCGAGGTCGTCCTGCCAGAGGGTGAAGACGCCCTCGGCCTTCGCCCCGGCCAGCGCACGGCCGGCCTCGGACGCCCCGGCCTGGAACAGCACCGGGTGGGCCTGCGGCGGCCGGGCGATGTTGAGCGGGCCGCGCACGCGGAAGAACTCGCCCTCGTGGTCGAGCACGTGCAGTCCGTCGCGCTTCGCGAAGTACCCGGACTCCTGGTCGTACAGGAACGCGTCGTCGTCCCAGCTGTCCCAGAGGCCCTGCACGACGTCGACGAACTCGGCACCCCGGCGGTAGCGGACGGCGTGGTCGAGGTTCGCGTCGCGGCCGAAGTTCCAGGCCTCTTCGTCCGAGGCGCTCGTGACGAGGTTCCAGGCGGCCCGGCCCTCGCTCAGGTGGTCGATCGACGCCAGCTTCCGGGCCACGTGGTACGGCTCGTTGTAGGTGGTCGAGACCGTCGCGGCGAGCCCGATGTGCTCGGTCCGCTGCGACAGGGCACCGAGCAGGGTGAAGGGCTCGGTGCGGATGTTCACGGCGTGGTCGATGCCCGACGCGAAGCGGTCCCAGACGTACAGCTCGTCGGCGATGAACAGCGTCGCGAACCCACCGCGCTCGAGCGTCTGCGCGAACCGGACGTAGTACTCGACGTCCAGGTAGGCGTCCGGCTCGCTGCCCGGCAGGCGCCAGCTCATGACGTGCTCGCCGCCGGGGTAGAACACCATCCCGCCGAGCACCAGGCCGCCGTCGCGGGTCATGCCGTCACCGCCTCGTGGGCCAGGACGGCGCCGAGCTGCGGGGCCACCTGCTCGGCGAACAGCGCGAGGGCGTCCGTCCGTGCACCGACGTCGGAGTAGCCGTCGTCGACCTGCACGTTGAGCTGCGTCGCGTACCGGGAGTACGGCTTCGACGCGATCGACTCCGCGATGTCGTCGGCCGTGCCGTAGTGCAGGTTGAGCGACGCGGCCTTCTCGGCCAGGGTCGTCGCCGGCGGCAGGAACGACTCGCCCCACGCGTACTTCGCCTCGATGCCCGCACGCGCCTCGCGCAGCGCGGTCTCGCGGTCCGGGGCCGGGTAGATCGCCGTCGAGAGCGCGACGCGGGGAACAGCGCCGTCTGGCAGTGCGGCGTGGTAGGCGTCCGCGGTCACCTCGGCCGGCACGGTCTGCGTGGTGCCGATCAGCACTCCGTGCCCCCGACGGGCGGCGATGGCGGCGCTCTCGGCGCTGAGCGTGGCGTCCCAGATCCGGTCGAGCAGCCCGCTGCCGTCCGGGTTCAGGCGTGCGGTCCCCGTGCCGAGTGACGCACCACGCAGCGCGTCGAGCAGCCGTGCGAGCTGCTCGTCGAACGCGGCACGACGGGTGTCGTGGTCGGCCCCGACCAGACCGGGCGCGAAGACGTCGAGGGTCTCCGGGCCGCCACCGTTCGCGACGCCGAGTTCCACCCGGCCGTCGCTGATCGCGTCGAGGACGGCGGCGTCCTCGGCGACCCGGACCGGGTCCTCGTGCGGCAACGTGACCGCGCCGAGCCCGAGGCGCAGGGTGGACGTCCGTTCGGCGAGGGCGGCGAAGAAGACGAACGGGGACGGCAGACCGCCGCGAGCCGGTGCGTCGTCGTGCCGGAAGTGGAACTGGCGGACCCAGGCCCCGTCGTACCCGAGGCGTTCCGCCGCGGTGAAGAGCTCGAGCTCCTCGCGGTAGGCCCGGGTCGCCGGCGGCGCCTCGGTGCCGTGCGAGAACACCGCGATCCGCAACGGCACCGTGGCCGCGCGGGCGGTGCGTTCGACGTGCGTCATGCAACACTCCCTCGTCAGTGGAGCGATGCAAACACGAGCGAGCGACGCGCACGAGCGTCGACGTAACGGGGCGCAGTGATTCGTCACGGAACGTAGGAGAGCGCGCACAGCGCGGAACAGGAGCATCATCACCGCCCTTGTGCCCGGAGCAGGACCGACGTAGCTTGGCGGCAGCTGCCCCGGACCCCGGTCGCCGGAACTCCTGTGTTCCTCGAGACGATCAGGGAGTGTCACCGTGCCGCAACAATCCGTCGACGAGACGTCATCCGCGACCACCACCGAACCGAACACCGCCACCGCCGCCGCTCCGGTCCGCCTGGAGGCCTCGGCGTCCACGCCCGAGCAGGCCCTCGAGCAGTTGCCGGGCCTCGTCACGGGCACCTCCTGGCAGACCCGTCCGACCACCGGGGCGTACTCGTTCCGGTACCTGGCCGTCGGCGACGGCAACGTGACGCTCCGCCGGTCGCAGATGCGCGGCTACGTCCGCGGCACCGTGGCCCCCGACGACGCGTACATCGTCGTCCTGGTGCTCGGCGGCGTCGTCACGCTCGACCTCCTGCGCGGCGGCGGGCCGGTCGACAACGGCGTGCCGGCGCTGATGCCCACCGAACGACGCGCCGTGGTCGAGGCCAGCAACCACGACGCCGTCATGGTGCACCTCACCCGCGCGTTCGTGCGGTCCGTCGCCGAGGAGCGCCACGGCCTGCCCTCCGGCGGCCTGCACCTCGACGAGCGTGCCGTCCCCGCAGCGGACGCCGTCGTGCGCTGGCGGCAGGTCCTCGAGTCCGCTCGTCGAGTCCTCGCGGCGCAGGGCGTGGCCTCGACCGCGTGGTCGGACGCCACCCGGGCCGTCGCCGTCGCCTTCCTCGCCCTGTACCCACCGAAGGCCGCCGAACCGTCGAGCGCCCTGTGGGCACCCCGGAACGCCCGGATCCGGCGAGCGGTCGACCACGTGCACGAGCACGCGGCGGAACCCATCGCCGTGTCGGACCTCGCCGCGGTGTCCGGCTTGAGCGTCCGTGCCGTGCAGGAGTCGTTCCAGCGGCTGTTCGGGATGCCGCCGTCGGCCTACGTCCGGTCCGTCCGGCTCCAGCGCGTCCGGGGCGACCTGCTGCGACTCGACACCGCGACCACCTCGGTGAGCGAGGTCGCCCGCAGCTGGGGGTTCGCCCACCTCGGCCGGTTCTCGGCGGAGTACACGAGCCGCTACGGCGAGTACCCGAAGGCCACGCTGCACCGGTGACCGGTCGAGCGCGCGCCACGCGCCCTGGGCAGGGCCGACGGGCGGACGGGAGGCGCGGGGCGGGCCCGGACCGCGCCTCCCGTCCGTCAGGTCGTCCCGTCCACCGCCCTGGCGGACGTCACGCAGACGGCGTCGCGTCGAGCGCGATGACCGCGACCTGGACCACTGCGTCGTCCGGCATGTCCGGGTAGTAGTTGGCGCGCAGCTGCCGGGCGAAGTCGACCATGTCGGTGTCGGCCGGCTGGTGCGCTGCCCAAGGGGTGAGCTCCGCCAGGCGGTGGTCGGTCACCTCGGTGACCTGGCCGGCCAACGGTGTCGCCGAGGGGTGCTCGTCGAAGACGAACACCGCGGGGCCGGTGCGGACGTCCTCGTGCCAGCGCACCGTCGTGACCTTCTCGCCGCGCTGGACGGCGTCGTGGTGCTTCTGGTGGAAGTGGATCGTCTGGGACACGGATCAAGTCTGGTCGATGTCGACCAGGTCCGCGTGCCGCGCGGCGTAGGCCGTCGCACGGCGGATCCGGCGGAGCGTCAGCGGGACGATCCAGACGAGCACCGCCACCATGAGCGCGAGGAACACCGGCGGCAGGATCCCGAGGTCGCCGCGGATCCACGTCGACACCATCTGGAACGCGAGCGCTGTGTAGAGCAGCCCGATGTACGCGAGCTGGAACCGCAGCGCGAGTGGGACCACCGTGGCGTACCGGACGGCGCCGACCTGCTCAGCCGGGTCGAGCGGCAGGTCCGCGCCGCGGGCCACGATCTTCGCGAAGCGACGGAGTCGACCGAGGTCGTGGCCGGCGGACGCCCGCAAGAGCCCGTTCAACGGCAGCGACTGGAGCAGGGCCGCGAACGCGGTCGCAGTGAAGACCAGCTGGCCGGCGAGGAAGGCCGCCTGGGTGAGTCCAGCGGGGTCGTCCCCGGTGAGGGCGGCCAGGACCACCACGCCGATCGTCACGACGACGATGGACACGCCGAAGGTCACCGCGATCACCACGATCGTGTGGCGGAGTTCGGCCGGTCCGAACCGGTAGCCGACCGGGTACGCCGCCGGCGACGGCTCCGTGCGCCGGAACAGCGCACCGAGTGGTCGCGCGATCACCAGCAGCACCGCCGCTCCCCCGATCAGCACGACCGGCACCCAGACCGGCGCACCGGCCGAGACCGACGCGAGCACGACGACCACCGCACCCGCAACGTCCACGGCGACCACGCCCAGCAGCCACCACCGCAGGTACCGGGAACTGTCCGTGGACGACCGGTGGTCCCAGTAGCCCGCCAACGACCCGACCACCGCAGGCCCGACGACGAACATCGGGATGCTGACGCTCACCGCGATGATCAGGACGTCCGAAACGTCGCTGAGTTCGAACACCGCCAGCAGGGTGCCCCCGAGGGTGAGCGCCGTGATCAGCACGATGAGCAGGACGTAGCTCAGGACCCGCATGGGGTGACTCCTCTTCCGGCAGGACGACGCCTCCCAGTGCATCCTGGCCGAGCTCCGGCGGGCCGGCCCACTTCGTGCGGAGAACCGCATCACGTCAGGTCGTCGAGGCGGCCGTCCCTACGCTGAGGACATGGCGCAGCTGCGAGCGGTCGGGTTCGACCTCGACGGGACGCTGTTCGACCACCGTGGCGCAGCGACCACCGGTGCCGCCCGGTTCCTCGAGTCACTCGGCATCCCGGTCTCGCTGTCCGCCATCGGCCGCTGGTTCGCCGCCGAGACCGAGCAGTTCGAGCGGTGGCGAGCCGGGCAGATCAGCTTCCCCGAGCAGCGGCGCGAACGGCTGCGGGCCGTCCTGCCCGCGCTCGGCGTGCCGATCCCCGCCGACGACGGCGGGCTGGACGAGCTCTTCGACGCGTACCGGCACCAGTACGAGGCATCGTGCCGTGCGTACCCGGGGAGCCTGCCGCTGCTGCGGACGCTCCGTGTGCAGGGGTACCGCATCGGCGTGCTGACGAACGGCACCGAGACGCAGCAGGTCG
Organism: Curtobacterium sp. VKM Ac-2887; assembly: GCF_015350935.1. Taxonomy (NCBI): domain Bacteria; kingdom Bacillati; phylum Actinomycetota; class Actinomycetes; order Micrococcales; family Microbacteriaceae; genus Curtobacterium; species Curtobacterium sp. VKM Ac-2887. Next base: position 71,718 of record NZ_JADKSB010000005.1, read on the forward strand.
ACAAGCTGCGCCGCACCGGCTTGCTCGACGCAGTCGACGTCGTGTGCACCTCGGAGCGGATCGGGGTGCAGAAGCCGGACCGTCGCGCGTTCGAGACCCTGTCCGCCGAACTCGGCGTCGAGCCGAGCGGCTGCTTGTTCGTCGGGGACAGTGTCGCGCACGACGTGGAGGCGGCCTGGGCCGCCGGGATGCACGGGCTGTTGATCGACCACGAGGCCACGGACGGCCCCGACATGGAGACCCTGGTGCTCACGGCGCTCGCCGACCGCCGCGGGTGACGTGGCCGCTCGGCCGCTCGGCCGCTCGACGGCTCGACGGCTCGGCCGCTCGACGGCTCGACGGCTCGGCCGCTCGGCGGCGGCAAGCGGCCGTAGAGTGCACCATGACCCAAACACCGGCAGCATCGCCGCTGCTGCACCTCGGGGTGCTGGCCGAGTCGCGGAAACCCGACGAACGCCGCCTCCCGATCCACCCCGCCCACTTCGAGCGCATCGACCCCGACCTGCGCGCGAACATCATCCTGGAACGCGGGTACGGTCGCCGCTTCGGCGTCACGGACGACCAGCTCGAACCCCTCGTCGGCGCCATGGCGGACCGAGCCGAGCTCATCGCCGCGTCGGACGTCGTCCTGCTGCCCAAGCCCCAGGTGTCCGACCTCGAGGACCTGCGGGACGGGCAGGTCCTGTGGGGCTGGCCGCACTGCGTGCAGGACCCCGCCCTCACCCAGGTCGCGATCGACAAGCGCCTGACCCTCATCGCGTGGGAGTCGATGAACCACTGGCGGTCGGACGGCGGGTTCAGCCTGCACGTGTTCCACAAGAACAACGAGCTCGCGGGCTACTGCTCGGTCATCCACGCCCTGCAGCTCTGTGGTTCCACCGGGGACTACGGCCGCCGCCTCACCGCGGTCGTGATCGGCTTCGGGGCTACCGCCCGCGGTGCCGTCACCGCGCTGAACGCCCACGGGATCCACGACGTCCGCGTCCTGACCAATCGCGACATCGCCGCCGTGGGATCGCCGATCCCGTCCGTCGACATGCTGCAGATCAGCCAGGACGACCACGACCCCAGCGGCAACACGGTCAAGACCGAGGACGGTCCGGTGCCGCTGGCGCCGTACCTGGCCGAGAACGACATCGTCGTGAACTGCACGCTCCAGGACCCGAACGCGCCGCTCACGTACCTGCGCACCGAGGACCTGGGCGTGTTCCGTCCGGGCAGCCTCATCGTCGACGTCTCGATCGACGTGGGGATGGGGTTCGAGTGGGCGCAGGCGACGACCTTCGCCGAACCGATGACCACCGTCGGCGAGAGCACGAACTACTACGCCGTCGACCACAGCCCCTCGCTGCTCTGGAACTCGACGACGTGGGAGATCAGCGACGCGTTGATGCCGTTCCTCCGGCCGGTGATGGCGGGCGCGGCCGCGTGGGCCGACTCGGACACGATCCGACGCGCCGTCGAGATCGAGGACGGCCACGTGCGCAACCCGGCGATCCTCGCGTTCCAGGGCCGCTCGGACGAGTACCCGCACGCGGTGGCCGGCTGACCCGGGCGCTGGGCGGGCGCTGGTCGGGCGCTGGTCGGGCGCTGACCCGATGCGGAACGACGAGGTCGACGTCGTGCGACAACGGCCTCGTCGTACCGCGTCGGCGGTGCTCACCGGAGCGCCGCAGCAGCCTCCCGCAGCTCGGCGAACGCTGCGAGCGCATGACCCGCGAGTCCGTCGTCATCAGCGCGTGCCGCACCGGCCCACTGGTCGAACCCCTGCTTGAAGGCGAGCACGCCCATCTCGCTCGCGAGCCGGGCCGTCGGTTCCGCGACCCCGCGCTCGATGAGCGCATCGGTCATCGCGGCGGCCATCCCGACGCTCTTCAGGGCGTCGCGCTCCTGCAGTTCGGCGCTCGCGGCGACCGCGGCCTTGAGTCGCGGTCCCAGCTCGCGGTTCATCGGACCCATCTCGCCCGATGCACGTTCGAGCCCAGCGGCGACGGCGTCGAGCGGTGAACGTTCGGGCGCTGCGTCGGTGATCCCCTCGGACAACAAGCGGCTCAGCGTCTCCTGCCCGGCGACGAGCAGTTCGCGCTTGTCCGGGAAGTGTCGGAAGAAGGTGCTCTTCGTGACCCCCGCTCGCTCGGCGATCTGCGTCACGGTCGTCTCGTCGTACCCCTGCTCGGAGAACAGGTCGACGGCGGCCAGGACCAGCCGTTCCCGAGCTCCCGGTTCCCATCGCGCCATGGAAGCATCCTACGGGACGGGACAATTGTCTCATCACAGGTGTACGGTGACGAGACACTTGTCCCATCACTGGAGGATCTCATGCGCGTCTTCATCACCGGCGGCACCGGCACCATCGGAACGGCCGTCGTCGCCGAACTCATCGCCGCAGGCCACAGCGTCACTGCGCTCGCCCGCTCGGAACGCTCGGCCGCAGCCCTCACCGCGGCGGGCGCAGAACCGATCCGGGGCGGTCTCGGCGACCTCGACGTCCTGCGTGCCGGTGCTCGCGCCGCCGACGGCGTCGTCAGCCTCGCGTTCTCGAGCGACTTCAGCTCGCCGGACGCCCTGACCCGGGGCATCGCCGAGGAGGCGGACGCGATGGCCGCACTCGGCGAGGAACTCGTCGGCTCCGACCGCCCGTTCGTCGTCGTGTCCGGCACCCCGTGGGTCCCGGGCAGGGCGTCGACCGAGGCCGACCCTCTGCCCCTCGAGGGACCGGTCGCCGGCCGCGCTCGGTCGACGCTCGCCGCGCTCGAGCTCGCGGAGCGCGGCGTCCGGGTGTCGGCGATCCGCCTGCCGCGGACCGTGCACGCCGACGGCACGGGCGGCTTCGCGGGCATCCTCACCGAGACGGCCCGAGGCAGCGGCGTGGCCGGGTACCCCGGAGACGGCGAACAGCGCTGGCCCGCCGTGCACGCTCGGGACGCTGCCGTGCTCTTCCGACTGGCGCTGGAGGTCGCACCGGCCGGCACGGTCTGGCACGCCGTGGCCGACGAGGGCGACCGGGTGCGCGACCTCGCCGAGGTGATCGGCCGACGGCTCGGACTGCCGGTCGAGCGCGTCGCGGATGAGACGTTCGGGGCGTTCGCCCCGATCTTCGTGATGGACCAGCCGGCGTCGAGTGAGCACACGCGTCGCACGCTCGGTTGGGAGCCGGTCCACGAATCACTGCTGGCAGACCTGGAACACGTCGAGCGCTGACGTCGAGCGCTGACGTCGCGCCCTGGGCGCGACCGAGGGACGGACGGGAGGCGCGGTGCAGGCCCGCACCGTGCCTCCCGTCCGCCGTCGGCGCGCGTGACCTGCCCCGCGTCGGTCGCGCGGACCGGTGCGGTCGTCAGGCGGTGCGGTCAGTTCCCCCACACGAAGAACGCGATGACCCCGCCGACCAAGACCGCGCCGATCGGGACGAGGTACACCCAGTCGTGACGGATCGGACCCTGTCCGGGCTGGTGGTCGCGCTGGAACGGGGCGACCGGGTTCCCACTCGTTCCCGGCAAGAAGTCGACGGAGTGCTGTCGGACCGGCTCGTGTCGTCGGCTGTTCATCGGACCCCCCGTGATCGCGTCTGCGGTGGGCTCTGGCGGGCTCGAACCGCCGACCACTTCGGTGTAAACGAAGTGCTCTACCAACTGAGCTAAGAGCCCGCGACACGATCCTAGAGGTCGATTCCCCGTATCGTTGCGCTGGACATCCCGTCCGTTGGCCAGTTCAGCGCTCGGCTTCATTTCGCCGATAGTAAGCCGTACACTTAACCCATGTCCGACGACCCCGTCTACGCCGTGATCCTCGACCTCGTCGACTCACGAACGCTCGACGACCGCCCCGCCGCACAGCGCGAGGTCGAGCAGGCGTTCCGCGAGACAACCGACGTCACCCCGGTGGACCCGGTGCACGCGACCGTCGGCGACGAATTCCAGGTGATCTACGCCACGCTCACCGACGCGCTCGTCGCCAGCACCGCCGCCATGCTCGCCCTGCCACCGACGGTGCAGGTCCGGCTCGGGATGGGTCGCGGGACGGTGCGGACGGTGGGGTCCGGTACGAGCGGTCCGCTCCAGGACGGCCCGGCGTGGTGGTCCGCCCGCGACGCCATCAACGAGACGCACCGCCGTGAAGACGGCAGGACGTCCTTCCTCCGGTCGTGGTTCCACGCGTCCGACGATCGCCACGGCACCGAGGAGCGACTCGTGAACGCCTACTTCCTCAGCCGCGACCACGTCATGGCCCGCCTGACGCCCCGGGCAAGACGCATCGCGCTCGGCCTCGTCCAGGGCCGGACCCAAGCGCAGATCGCCGCGACCGAGGGGATCACCCCGTCAGCGGTGTCCCAGTCGGTGCAGAAGTCGGGTGTGGCCGCGATCGTCGAGGGCCTCCGGGTCCTCGTGGGACAGGAACGCTGATGCTCGCCGGGATCCTCCTCGCACTCATCGGTCTGGGCGACGTCGTCCGGGCCCGCACCGGTGCCGATGCACACCGGCAGCGCACGCTGACCACCATCGCGGTCGTCGTACTGTGGGCCGGGGCGTCCGCCGTGGCGTGGCTCGGTCTCGGTGTCCCCGCGTGGAGCGTCCTCGTCACGGTGGTGCTCGCGGCGGCGTGGATCGCCACGACCGCGCCGGTCCGAGCCGGTACCGGGACCGCCGACGACGACCATGACGCGCCGACGACCCGGGGGCTGCTGCGGCGGTCCGGGTCCTGGCCAGCGGTCCTGCTCGCCCTCGCCGTCGCCGTGCTGCTGCTCTGGGGGCCACTGCCCGACGGCACGGGCTTCGTGGTCGACTGGCACGACGGCTCGGGCCTGGCGTTCGTCGACGCCGTTCCGCTCGCCGCCGTCGTGGGCGGTGTCGGCTCGGCGCTGTTCCTCGTCGACTCCGCGAACGTGGTCGTCGCCCAGGCACTCCCGCCGGGACTGCAGCGCGGAGCCACCACGGGCGCCGAGGCCAATCACCTCCGCCGCCGGTTCGGGCGACGCCGACGCTCCGACGCCGACGCCGAACAGTCCGGGGACAGCACGGTGAGCCTCAAGGGTGGACGACTGATCGGCCCGATCGAACGGCTGCTCCTGGCCGGGTTCGCGGTGGCGGGGGCCTTCCCGGTGGTCGCCGCACTGATCGCGGCCAAGGGCATCGTCCGGTTCCCCGAGATCCGGCGCGAGACGACCGGCTACCAGGCGGAGTACTTCCTGATCGGCAGCCTGGTGAGCTGGGCGATGGCCTTCGCCGCCGCCGGCATGTGCTGGCTCCTGGCGCACAGCTGATCCGCGCGGAGCCCGTCGCTCGCGCCCGTCCCGGCTGCGTCCCCCGAGGTTCCGAAATCTCGGCATCTCGCGGCCCTGAGCGCGTCGCTGTGGAACCTCGGCGACGAACGGGCGGCGAGTTGTGGAACCTCGGCGCAACGAGTCCGCCCGGCATCGGGGCGCTTCGGAGCCTCGTCAGGCCGCGCGGCGGGCCCGACCCTCGACCTGGCGTTGGACGAACGCCTGTCGGAGTCGCTCGAACAGCACGGCCGGACGCCCGGTGTCGGCAGCTGTCGCGTGGATGACGATCCAGCCGTTCACCGCGAACCCGTTCGACCGGCGCTGATCGTGCTGGAACGTGCGGCGGTCACGGTGGTGGTCGCCGTCGTACTCGAGCGCGATCCGGAGCGTCGGCCAGGCGAGGTCTGCGCGGCCGAGGAACGAACCGCGGTCGTCCACGACGTCGACGTTCACCTCGGGTTCCGGGAACCCGGCGTCGACGACTCCGAGCCGGAGACGGGTCTCCATCGGTGACTCGACTCCTGTCCGCACCTTGTCCAGCGCCGCTCGTGCTCGTCGTGCCGAGCGACTCCCCGCGACGACCGCGGCCGCCAGTCCGTCGATGGTGGCGAGTCCGCTCGGGCCGACGAGGTGGTCGCCGAGGACGACGAGCTCGATCGGGGTGAGCAGCGACGCCGACTCGAACCATGCGCGTGCAGGAGGGCTGACCGGGATACCGGAGCCCTGAGGTCACGACGGGTCAGCCGCGATGGGCTCGCTCCGGCCGCCAGCGCCTCTCGCACCGGGAACGGCCTCGGCGAGTGGTCGACGCGTGCTCGGCTCCCCATGACGAGAGCATCGCGCACGAGGCGCCGGGCCCGACCCCGGTGGGACGCATCTGTGGAGAACGACGCGGGACGGGCCTCCAGTCCGAACCAAAAGGACGTGGCGAGGTTCCACGACATGCCGCGCGATGATCACCGAGGTGCCGATCCCGGGCGAACAGCGGCCCGAGGTGCCGAGATTTCGGAACCTCGGGGCGCACCGCGGAACCTCGGGCGCACCCGCACCCGAGAACCCCGGGGGTGGCGGGTACCCTCTCCCTCGTGAACGGTGCCGGTGTCCTCGACGAATCCGGGCGGCTGCGGCTCCTCGGCTCCGGGGTGACGGGTGCCGCGTTCGCGGTCGTCCTCGTCATGCTCGTGTTGTCGTCGTGGACGGAGGCGACCACCACCGTCCTGGTCTCCGTCGGCATCCCGTCCGCGGCGGCAGGTGCCGCGATCGCCGTGTACCTGCAGCTCCGGTCCTGGCGCGCCGAGGGCGGGTACGAGAACTCAGTCCTGGTCCGCGACTGGGTCGCCGAGGGCCAGATCCCGGTCGGAGTACCCGCCGACCTGTGGATCCCGCTCGTCCAGGCGCAGGCCGACCGCGAGGGAGCCGGCTGGGGCAAGGTCGTCCTCGGCACGCTGTGGATCGCGATGACGTGGTCGATGCGTGACCAGCACGACGCCCTCATCACGACGATGTTGATCCTGCTCTGGGCCGGCATGGTCCTGTGGGCGGCGGTGTGGGTCATCCCCCGTGCTCGAGCGGCCCGTGCGCTGCTCCGCCGCGGCGTCTCCACGATCGGCTGAGCGACCGCGCGGGACCATCGGCTGAGCGACCGCCGGAGCCCGCTGACTACGCTCGGCGGCATGCAGAGTCGCACCCTCGGTCGCACCGGCCGCGAAGTCTCCCCCATCGGTCTCGGTACGTGGCAGTTCGGCGGTGACTGGGGTCCGGTGAGCGAGGCGGACGCGAACGCCGTGATGGACGCCTCGGTCGAGTCCGGTGTCACGCTCTTCGACACCGCCGACGTGTACGGCGACGGTCGCAGCGAGCAGCTCATCGGTTCGTGGCGCGCATCGAACCCCGACGTGCCGGTGACGGTCACGACGAAGATGGGTCGGCGTGCCGAGCAGGTCCCGGCGAACTACGTCGCAGCGAACTTCCGCGAGTGGGTCGACCGCTCCCGCACGAACCTGCGGCAGGACACGCTCGACCTGGTGCAGCTGCACTGCCCGCCGTCCGAGGTCATCGGCGACGACGCCGTGTACGACGCCCTCGACGCGCTGGTCGCAGACGGCTCGGTCGCCGCCTACGGCGTCAGCGTCGAGACGGCCGACCAGGCACTCGCCGCGATCGCCCGGCCCGGCGTCGCGAGCGTCCAGATCATCCTCAACGCGTTCAGGCTCAAGCCGCTCGACCGCGTGCTGCCGGCGGCCCTGGAGGCAGGGGTCGGCATCCTCGCGCGCGTCCCGTTGGCCTCGGGGTTGCTGTCCGGCAAGTACACGACGGAGACGTCGTTCGCCGAGGGCGACCACCGCAACTACAACCGCCACGGCGAGGCCTTCGACCAGGGCGAGACGTTCAGCGGTGTGGACTACGACGACGGCGTGCGCGCGGCACAGACCTTCGCAGCGTCGCTGCCGGACGCCGTCTCGGTGCCGCAGGCGGCGCTCGCCTGGGTCATCGCGCAGGACGGCGTGACCGCGGCGATCCCCGGAGCCCGCAACCCGGAGCAGGCCCGGTCGAACGCGGCGGCCGGCGACCTGCCGGAGATCGACGGCCTGGACGCCACGGTGCGCGACCTCTACGACACGTGGTTCCGCGCCACGGTCCACGACCGCTGGTGAGGACCCGCGTCGTCGCGGTCGCGGTGGCCGCACTCCTGCTGCTGTCGGGCTGTGCCGCGCCGGGGGCGGGGGTGTCGCGCGACGCCCCGCCGTGGCCGCGGCCGACCGACCTGTCCGCCCGTGCCGACGCGGCGGGGCTGCGGAACGTGTGGGGCGAGCGGCTCGCCGAGCACGTCCACACCCACCTGACGATCCTCGACGGTGACACCCCGGTGACGGTCCCGGCGAACATCGGGCACTCGGACCGGGGGAAGTTCGCCGCCGAGATCCACACGCACGACACCTCGGGCATCGTGCACGTCGAGTCCCCCACCGAGCAGACGTTCACGCTCGGCCAGTTCTTCGACGAGTGGGGTGTCTCGCTCGGTCCGGAACACCTCGGTGGCCTGCGCGGTGAGCTCACGGTGTGGGTGGACGGGCGCCGGACGATCGGCAACCCACCCTCCATCGAGCTGACGAACCGGCGCGAGGTCGTCCTGATCGTCACGACGATCGGCGAGGTCCCGCGCCTGCCAGCCCCCTTCGACTGGCCGCCGCAGTACGGCTAGCTCGAACGGTGCGGGGTTCCGTACCCGGTGCGCCCCGCCGGGACTCGCACCGAAGACGGAACCTCGCACGGAACCGCACCGCCCGCTCACGCCTTCTTCGGCGCGACCCACGCCAGGTCGAGCTCCCACTGCTCCACCGAGCCGGCCGGCAACTGCCACACGTACTCGTTCTTGAGCTTCTTGCCGTCCTCGCGGAACGGCCCCGTCCGGTACGGGTAGAACGCCACCGTCGGCAGCGTGCCGGGCGGCGCCGTCCGGATCGCGTTCGAGAAGTCCTTGTTCAGCCGCCGCAGTTCGGCGATGACCGCGGGGCGCGCCGCGTCCGAGTCGAAGGACCCGGCGCCCGCCGCGAGCTGGAACGCGATGTGCAGCTGGCGGTCGCCCCGGTCGTCCTCGTAGCTGATGAGCCGGTGGTTCTCGACGGCCTCGAGCAGCTCCGGGTCGCCGTAGACCACGTCACGCACGACGTCGGGTGCGACGACCGCGCCGTTGTAGTCGACGGACAGGTCGGACCGGCCGTAGTGGAACAGCAGCGGCAGGTCGAGCTCGGCGGCGTCGGCGAGTTCGTCGAAGCCGTGTGCGCGGAGCGTCTGCCGCAGTGGACGCATCCGCACGACGTGCCCGCGGTCGTGGATGTTGTACCGGATCCGCGGGCTGATGTTCTCGGACCGGGTGATCGTGACGACGAGTTCGCCGAGTTCGTTCGTCTCGATCAGGTACCCGAACGGGTTGAACTGGAACACCATCGGCAGCACGCCGTACTCGGCCTGCTTCGTCAGCGCGGCGGACAGCTCGGGCGACGCCGCGATCGCCCGACGCAGCTGCACGCTGAACGGCGTCTCGATGCCGAGGTTGATCTCGAGGTCGCTCGCCCCGTACGACCCGAGGACGGCCTGCGCGTACTGCTCGATGTGGGCTCGCATGTTCTCGCTGATGCCCTCGCCACCGAACGCCGCGACGATCGTGTACTCGCTCCAGTCGAGCCGGTCGTCCTCGAACAGCGCCTTCAGGAACGGCGGGTAGCTGCAGATGATGTACGTGAAGTCGGTGCCGAACTCGCGCATCGTCTGCACGATCTTGTCGCGGTCGGGCCCGATCGACTTGATCATCGACGACTCGGTGAGCGACGCCGTCACGTTCATGCCGGTGGCCCACGCCCCGAGCGAGAACGCGTTGAGCACGAACGGCTGCTTCGGCAGGTCCTTCGCGGTGCGCGAGAACCCGAGCTGCAGCAGTTGCCGTGTGGCCTGGCGTTCGTCGGGACCGCGCACCCAGCTGGTCGGCGTGCCGCTCGACCCGCTCGACTCGTCGACGACGACCCCGCGCCGTGGCAGCCGTCCGTCGACGCAGCGCTCGGGGATGCTCCACCGCTTGACGTACGACTCCTTGTCCATCTCGGGCAGCCCCGAGATCGCTGCGGCGATCCCGCCACGCGTGTCGAGACGGAACGGACGGGAGGCCCGCCCCGCCTCCGCCAGGAAGGCCCCGTACGCAGGCACCCGCTTCGCAGCCCGCTCCACGGTCCGCCAGGCACGCCAGCGTCCGAGGGTCCAGCGGAGCGGTTCGATGCCCGGCGTGAGCAGGAGCTTGTGGGTGCCGACGCGCGGCATGAAGAGCGCCACGAAGGTCTCGACGACCCACACGACCGTGAAGACCGCCGCGCGCTTCACCGTGCACCCCCGACCGTCATCGCGGCCGCCGGTCTACGGTGTGCCAACGGCGGTGGCGCGCTGTGCCCGAAGCGGAACAGCATCCACGCCATCCGGCCGTCGGACTCGTCGACGCCGGCCTGTTCGACGAAGGCCGCGTGCGACCGCGGGTTCGTGATCACGGTGCCGAACGGGTGCAGGGCGATCCCCCGCGCGGTGAACTCGAGCCAGATCCGCATGAACACCCGGCCGGCCTCGACGTACTCGGCCGGCGTGCGGAACGGCCCTTCGAGCCAGCCGAGCTGCCGGACCCCGCGCATCGTCGACAGGTACACGCGCTTGAAGACCCCGCCGACGCCGGGGGCTTCCCACAGCCCGCGGTGCTCCATCGCGAACCGGAGCACCGGTCCGGGCATGAGCATCGTCTCGGCCGACAGACCGTCGCCGGTCGTCGCGGCCTGCCGCTTCGAGAACCGCAGCCAGTGCAGGATCTCGTCGTGCACGGCGTCGTGCTGCAGGTCGTCGAACAGCGTCTCCTGGTTCACCCGCACGATCTCGTCGACGGTCGCCCGGTCGGACGTGGTGCGGAAGCGCTGCCCGGCTGCCGACGCGATGGCGGACGCGGCCTCGATCGCGGAATCGTCCACCAGGGTGGCGTCGTAGGGCCTGCGTGAGGTGCGCCGCGCGAGGAAGCGGGCCAGGGCCTCCCGGTCGTCCGCCGTGACCGCCCGCGGACGCAAGGTCACGCTGCCCAAGCGGTGCAGACGGTCATCGGCCGCGCCGTCCAGCCGGCCGAAGTCCATCTCGGCGTGGTCGAGCCGCTCCTGCACGGAGAAGCCGTGCGCCCGGGCGACGACCTCGAGCCCGGCCAGGAACACCCCCGCGCAGACGTGCCCGAACGGGATGCCGAAGGACTCCGCCGGCAGCCCCCGTCGCAGGTCGTAGAACACGGTCGCGGTGCGGTCGTCCTCGACGCGCACGACGATCGGTTGCGAGTTGTGCGGCGACGGGTAGTGTCGCGCGTCCTCGATGATGCCGGTCCACGGTGATGCCATCGGTTCCCCCTCGGTGGTCTCTGGCACCGATCATACGAACCCCCTCCGACGCCCATGCCGCTGCCGGCATGCGGGGCCACCGAGACGTGCGTAGCCTGCTGCCATGGGCACGATCCGGACCGGCACCGACCTCGCCGCGGTCGAGGACGTCGTGGCGGGCATCTCCGCCCACGGTGAGCGGTACCTGGACCGGCTCTTCACCGTGCGGGAGCGCACCGACGCGGGCGACGACCCGGAGCGTCTTGCCGCACGGTTCGCGGGCAAGGAAGCGGTGGTGAAGCTCCTCCGCCCCGCGCCGGACCAGGCGATCCCGCTGCGCGACGTGGCGATCGTCCTCGACGACCACGGGGCGCCGACGGTCGAACTGACCGGGGCCGCCGCCGCGCTGGCCGAGTCGGTCGGGTGCGGCCCGATCGCGGTGTCGCTCGCGCACGAGCGGGGTCTGGCCGTGGCGACGGCGGTCGCGCTGTCCGACCGCTGACGGGGCGCACAGGCACCCTCCCCCGCGCCACCCTGTACCACCGCACAGGGGCGTCCGACGCCGTGCGGTTTCGCGCACCCGCACGGCGGTTTCCCGAGGCCCGGTCTTCCTTATCGTTGCCGTCATGGACCAGGAACCACAGCTCTCCAGCACGACCGCACCGACGGCGACCACGACCGCGACGCTCGCCGACCCGGCGATCGAGCAGGCCGTCCGCCGCGCCCTCGCCGACCACGGGCGCCTGACCGTGGACGCACAGGACGTCGCCTCGATCGCCGACCTGTACGCGCTCGGGCTGTCGTCGCACGCCACGGTGAACGTCATGCTCGCCGTCGAGTCCGAGCTCGACGTCGAGTTCCCCGACTCGGTCCTGAACCGGTCCACCTTCGCCACCGTCGAGTCGATCGTGGCCGCTGCGGAGCTCGCCTCGTGACCCTGACCATGGCGGCGACCGCGGTCGTCGACCGGTTCGCCGAGCGTGCCGCCGCCGTCGCCGCGGTCGCCGCGCAGTTCGCGGACGAGGTCGACCGCGACGCCCGTCCGCCGCGCGAGGCCATCGCTGCGATGCGCGAGTACGGTCTGCTCGCCGCTGCCGTCCCCGCCGAGCACGGTGGCGAGGGCGCTTCGGTGTCCGAGCTCTCCGCGATCGCCACCGAACTCGGTCGGGCCTGCGCCGCGACCGGCATGGTGTTCGCGATGCACCAGGGCCAGGTCATGGCGCTCTGGCGGCACGGCGGCGACGGTGCCGGCGTGCTCGAGACCATCGCCGCGGTCCGCGACGGCGCACTCGTCGCCTCGGCCACGACGGAGCGCGGGGTCGGTGGCGACGCCCGTCGTTCCACGTGCTCGATCGAGGCCACCGACGACGGCCGGATCCGCCTGCGCAAGGACGCGCCGGTGATCTCGTACGCCACCGAGGCCGACGCGGTGTTCGTCACCGCCCGCCGCGACCCGGACGCCCCGGCCTCCGACCAGCGGCTGCTCATCTGCCGGACCGACTCGATGGTGCTGTCGCAGACCTCCACCTGGGACACCATGGGGCTGCGCGGGACCTGCAGCAACGGCTGGATCCTCGACACCGAGACCACCGTCGACCGGGTGTTCCGCGACGACTACGCCGCCATCTCGGCGCAGACGGTCCTGCCGGTCTCGCACGTGCTCTGGGCCTCGGTGTGGCTCGGCATCGCGGCCGCGGCGAGCGAGCGCGCCCGGACGGCCGTCCGCAAGCAGGCGCGCGCCGCGATCGGGACGACCCCGCCCGGAGCGCTCCGGCTCGCCGAGCTCTTGGTCGACCTGCAGGGCCTCGCCGACTCCGTCCGGCACGCCGCCGAGCGGTTCGACGCCGCGGCCGACGACCCCGAGGTGCTCGCCTCGAGCGCCTACGCCCTCGCCGCGAACGCCCTGAAGATCGGGGCGTCCGAGCGCGTCACCGACATCGTCACGAAGGCGATGCGGATCGTCGGGATCGCGGGCTACGCAGCCTCCGGCCCGATGAGCATCGCCCGACACCTCCGAGACGCCCACGGTGCCGCCGTCATGGTGAGCAACGACCGTCTCCTCAAGAACGACGCCGACCTGGCCCTCATGACGGGAGTGATCTTGTGACCCTCACGGACCCCACCACCACCACCGCTCCGGACCTCGACGCCGCCCGCGCCGCACTCCGCGCCCGCCTGCTCGCCGACCGCGTGCTCATCGACCTCGGCTCCCCCGGGCTGTACGGCCGCACCGGCGTGTTCGAGCGCGTCTACACGGCCGTCGACGCCGCAGCCGTGCGCAGCCAGCAGGACCTCGACGCCGAGGTGCTGCGGTTCCCGCCGGTCGAGCCGCTCGCCGCGTTCGAGCGCACCGACTACATCGCGTCGTTCCCGGACCTCGCCGCGTCGATCTCCGGCTTCACCGGCGACGACCGCACGCACCGGGCACTGCTCGCCGCCCGCGAGCGCGGTGAGCGCTGGGAGGGCTTCCTCGAGCCCGCCGACCTCATGCTCACCCCCGCGGTCTGCCACCCGGTGTACGGCCTGGTCGGCGACACGATCCCGCAGGAGGGCCGCTTCTTCGACATCGTCGGCGACTCCTTCCGCCGCGAGCCGTCGCTCGACCCGATGCGCCTGCAGGCCTTCCACATGCACGAGTTCGTGCACATCGGCACGCCGGCGTCGGCCCAGCAGCACCGCGACGGCCGGATCCCGGTGATGCGCGAGTTGCTCGAGTCGTTCGGCCTCGAGATCGACGTCGTCCCCGCCAACGACCCGTTCTTCGGCCGCGTCGGGCAGATGCTCGCCCGCAACCAGGTCGAGCAGGCGCTCAAGTTCGAGTTCGTCACGCCGGTCTACGGCGACGACCACCCGACCACGGCGATCAGCTCGGCGAACCTGCACGAGGACCACTTCGGCACCTCGTTCGGCCTCCGCACCGCCGACGGCGAGGTCGCCCACAGCGCCTGCATCGCCTTCGGCCTGGAGCGCATCACCATCGCCCTGTTCGCCGCACACGGCACGGACGTCGACGCCTGGCCGGCGTCGGTCCGCGCGGCACTCGAGCTGTGACGACGCTGCACGGGTGGTCCGGTTCGCCGGCCGTCCGCGCCGCCGTGCAGCTGCCGCCCGCGGCGCGGGCCGGCGTCGTCATCTGTCCGCCGCTGGGACAGGAAGGCGTGATCGCGTACCGCACGCTCCGCCTGCTCGCAGACCGCCTGGAGGCCCGTGGCATCGCCTCGGTGCGCTACGACCCGTCCGGACGCGGTGACGGCGCACCCGACACCGACCCCGACGCGCAGGTCCGGTCCGCACGCCACGCGGCCGCCGTGCTCCGCACGTCGGGAGTGCAGCACGTCGCGTTCGTCGGACTCGCCTCCGCAGCCCTCGTCGCCGCGGCCGCCGCGGAGGAAACCGACGCCCTGCTCGTCTGGGACGCCCCGGCGTCCGGTCGGGGCTGGCTCCGTCGGCAACGTGCCCTCGCGACGATCACGATCGGCAGCGAGCGGATCGTGGACGGCGTCGAGAGCCTGATCGGCATCGAGGTCGAACCCGACGAGGCGACGGCGCTCTCCGCCCTCGCCTTCGCGCCGCGCACCGGTCCGACCGTGGCGCTGGTGCGGCCCGAGACCCGCGCGCCGAAGGCCCTCGGACCCGTCGAGACCGTCGAGGTGCCCGGCAGCGCCGAGTTGCTCGACGGCACGAGCATCCACGCCCGGATCCCCGGAGCCGCGGTCGACCGAGCCGTCGCCTGGCTCGACGCCTGGGCGCCGACCGCTGCGGCGCAGGTGGTGACGCCCGTGCTCGACGAGGTCCTGGACGTCGACGGCCGCGTGTCGGAGCGCATCGTCCACCTCGGCCCCGACGCGCTGTTCGCCGTCGAGACCGTGTCGTCCGCCCAGCACCACGACGCCCCGCTCGTCGTCCTGCACAACGGCGCCGCCGAACACCGGGTCGGTGCCACCGACTACCAGGTCGACCTCGCCCGTGCGCTCGCGCGAGACGGCGCCCGCGTCGTCCGGGTCGACCGCCGTGCCACCGGCGAGAGCACCAGCGTGCGCGAGGACGAACGCAGCTTCCTCTTCGCCCAGGAGTGGGTGGAGGACCAGTCCGCCGTCGTCGCCGACCTCGGTACCCCTTCGGACCGCCTGGTGCTCGTCGGCATGTGCGCCGGCGCGTGGCTCGCCGGTCGGTCGGCGGACGAGGCCCCGCGCTTGGTCGTCGAGATCAGCCCGAACGACTACCGCCGGCAGCCGGCGGCCCCCGGCAGCTACGAGGACGCCGTCCGCGCGGTCGACGCTCCCTCGGCACGTCGGCTGTGGGTCCGCCAGCGGTACAACGCCGTCGTGCCGAAGGCCCTGCGCGAGTGGATCGCTCGGCGGGACCGGGTCGGCGGCGTCGTCGAGCACGTCCGACCGCTCGTGGAGCACGGCACCGACGTCGTCGTGATCGCCGCCCCGGACGACGCCGCGCTGTTCGACCGGCTCGGCGGACAGAAGGCCCTGCGCCGCTACGGCGGTGTCGGTCGGCGCGGTTCGGTGTCGATCGTGCGGGTCGAGGACGGCGACCACTCGCTGTTCTCCCCCGTGATGCGTCGCGCCGTGCGCGCCGAGGTGCGTTCCCGCGTCGCGGCGACGTTCCCCGTCCCCGCCTGACCCGTCGACCCGCTCCGGTGCGTGTGCATCGAGCGACGTTCCACGAGCGGATCGACTCGTGGTCTGTCGCAGTGTGCGCACGCATCAGGTGCGTGTGCATGTTCCGACGATCCACCGGTCGATCGACGCGTGCTTCGTCGGAACATGCGCGCGCAACGACAGCCCGCGCGAGCGTCAGGCGAGTGCAAGCTCCCGCGCCACGGCGTCCGGGTGCTCGACGTGCGCGAAGTGCCCGCAGTCGTCGAGCAGGACCGTGCGGACCCGCGGCACGAGCTCCCGCAGGGCCTCGAGGTCCGCGACGCGCGCGAACACGTCGTCGCGCCCGGCGATCGCGGTGACCGGGCAGGTGATCCCCCGCCAGCGGCCGAGGTCGTAGCCCGCGGCGGTCCGCGCCGCGTCGGTGAACCGGGTCGGCCGGAGTTCCCGGACGAAGGCGTCGAGCACGCTGCGGTCGAGGCGTCCCACGTGCGTGAACACCGGCGCGGCGAGCAGCGGCAGCAGCCCGACGCGGGACAGCGCCCGGAGCATCGGCCGCGCGGCCTCGCCGGTGATCGACAGGCCAGCACGCAGCAGGGTGAACGACGGCAGCGTCCGGAGCCCTCGGAGCGGGTGCCGTGCGGCGTCCGCGGTCGCGACGGTCGTTCCGGACACCAGGGCCACCGACCGCACGAGCCGGGGCGCGACGACCGCCAGGTGCATCCCGACGAAGGCCCCCATCGAGTGCCCGACGACGTCCACCGTCGTGATCCCGAGTGCATCCAGCACCGTGACCAGCGACACGGCGACGTCGTCGAGGTCGAACGCACCGCTCGGCGCCGGCGACGATCCCCATCCCGGCAGATCGACGAGCACCAGGCCACGGTCACCGACGCCGTGCGCCGCGGTCAGCAGCGGGGTCCACGTCGACCAGGAGCCCGCGACGCCGTGCAGCAGCAGGAGCGGGTCGGGACCCGGGCGGTGGTGCACCACGACGGGTCCGGCGGGCGTCAGGAGCTCGGTGCGCCGGAGGTGCCACGTGGCGGGCGTGGGCGACACCGGGTAGGGGGCGTAGGCCTCGGTGGTGACCACACGGTCACGTGCGTCCGTGTCGATGGCGTGCACCGGGCCTCCTGTCCGCTGTCGACGCGGATGCGTCGCAGGAGGGATTCGGAACGCTAGCCGACCGGGACGGGTGCGGTGCAGGCGGCGAGGCGGTCGAGCGCGGCCTTGTACTCTGCGACGTCGCGCTGCAGGCCGGGCTCGGTGATGATCGAGGCCTTGATGCGGCCCTGCACGTCGATGACGAAGGTCGCGCGGGTGGCGAAGCCCTTGTGCTCGAGGAAAACGCCGTACTCCTTCGAGACCGCGCCGTGCGGCCAGAAGTCGGCGAGGAGCTCGAAGTCGTAGCCGTTGAGCTCGGCGAAGGAGCGGAGCGTCGCCTTGGAGTCGACCGAGATGCCGATCAGCTCGACGCGCTGGTCCTGGAACATCGCGACGTTGTCCTGCAGGGCGCAGAGCTCGTTCGTGCAGTTCGACGAGAACGCGAGCGGGAAGAAGACGAGTGCGACCGGGCGGTTGCCGCGGAAGTCGCTGAGTCGGACGTGCTCACCGAACTGGTTCGGGAGCTCGAAGTCCGGCGCGAGAGAGCCGATCTCGAGAGCCATCGGGACGTGTGCTTCTTCCTCGGGTGTGGGGTGTACCCGTCGGGTCCGTGCGCACGCGGGTCGCGTGTGCACGATCGGCCATGCTACGCCGACCGCACCCGAATGCAAGCACCCGCCACGTGCACCGCACCATCAGCATCACCGTCGGTGCTGGGGCCTAGAGTGGACGGGGCCCCATCCGGTCGTGACCCGACCACCGGAGCCACCATGTCCACCACCACGAGAACGAACGAGGTCAAGGGTGACGGTGAACGACCAGGACCCGTACAGCACCGGGGCGAACGACCAGGACCCGCAGGAGACCGCCGAATGGCGTGAGTCCCTCGACGGATTGGTCCAGACCCACGGACACCAGCGCGGTCGCGAGATCATGCTGAGCCTGCTCAAGCGGTCCAAGGAACTGCACCTCGGTGTGCCGATGGTCCCGACGACGGACTACGTGAACACCATCGCGCCGGAGAACGAACCCGAGTTCCCCGGCGACGAGGAACTGGAGCGCCGGTACCGCCGGTGGATCCGCTGGAACGCGGCCATCACGGTGCACCGCGCGCAGCGTCCGGGCATCAGCGTCGGCGGCCACATCTCGACGTACGCGTCGAGCGCCGCGCTGTACGAGGTCGGCTACAACCACTTCTTCCGCGCGCAGGACCACGCGTCCGGCGGCGACCAGGTGTTCTTCCAGGGCCACGCCTCCCCCGGCATGTACGCCCGCGCCTACATGGAAGGGCGTCTCGGCGAGGACCAGCTCGACGGGTTCCGGCAGGAGAAGTCCCACGCCGGCGGCGGCCTGTCGTCGTACCCGCACCCCCGGCTCATGCCGCACTTCTGGCAGTTCCCGACCGTGTCGATGGGCATCGGCCCGATCAACGCGATCTACCAGGCGCAGCAGGCCAAGTACCTCACCAACCGCGGCATCAAGGACGCCTCCGACCAGCAGGTCTGGGCGTTCCTCGGCGACGGCGAGATGGACGAGGTCGAGTCGCGCGGACAGCTCCAGGTCGCCGCGAACGACGGCCTCGACAACCTGAACTTCGTGATCAACTGCAACCTGCAGCGGCTCGACGGTCCGGTGCGCGGCAACGGCAAGATCATCCAGGAGCTCGAGGCGTTCTTCCGCGGTGCGGGCTGGAACGTCATCAAGGTCGTCTGGGGGCGTGAGTGGGACGACCTGCTCGCCCGCGACACCGAGGGCGCGCTGCTCAACCTGATGAACCAGACGCCGGACGGCGACTACCAGACGTACAAGGCCGAGAACGGCGCGTACGTCCGCGAGAACTTCTTCGGGCGCGACCCGAAGGCGCTCGAGCTCATCGAGGGCTACAGCGACGACCAGGTCTGGAACCTCAAGCGCGGTGGCCACGACTACCGCAAGGTCTACGCCGCGTTCAAGGCCGCGACCGAGCACAAGGGCCAGCCGACGGTCATCCTGGCGAAGACGGTCAAGGGCTACGGCCTCGGCCCGAGCTTCGAGGGCCGCAACGCGACCCACCAGATGAAGAAGCTCACGCTCGACAATCTCAAGCAGTTCCGCGACGAGATGCGCATCCCGATCTCCGACGCGCAGCTGGAGGAGAACCCCTACACGCCGCCGTACTACCACCCGGGCAACGACGACGAGGCGATCCAGTACATGCACGAGCGTCGTCAGGCGCTCGGCGGCTACGTGCCGGAGCGTCGCACGAAGTACACCTCGATCACCCTCCCCGAGGACGCGAAGTACCAGGTCGTCAAGAAGGGCTCCGGCAAGCAGGAGATCGCCACCACCATGGCGTTCGCCCGGCTGCTGAAGGACCTTCTGCGCTCCCCGGACTTCGGCAACCGCGTGGTGCCGATCATCCCGGACGAAGCCCGCACGTTCGGCATGGACGCGTACTTCCCGACGGCGAAGATCTACAACCCGAACGGCCAGCACTACACCTCGGTCGACCGCGAACTGCTCCTGGCGTACAAGGAGAGCCCGCAGGGCCAGATCATCCACGTCGGCATCAACGAGGCCGGGGCCATGGCGGCGTTCACCGCGGTGGGCACCTCGTACTCGACGCAGGGCGAGCCGCTCATCCCGGTCTACGTCTTCTACTCGATGTTCGGGTTCCAGCGCACGGGTGACGCCATCTGGGCCGCCGGCGACCAGATGACCCGTGGCTTCATGATCGGCGCCACCGCCGGTCGCACGACGCTGACGGGCGAGGGACTGCAGCACGCCGACGGCCACTCGCTGCTCCTCGCGACGACGAACCCGGCCGTGGTGTCCTACGACCCCGCGTACGGGTACGAGATCGGGCACATCGTGCAGGCCGGCCTCGACCGGATGTACGGCACGAACGAGGACGGCTCGCCCAAGCACAGCGACCCGA
This sequence comes from Curtobacterium sp. VKM Ac-2887, assembly GCF_015350935.1. Lineage (NCBI taxonomy): Bacteria > Bacillati > Actinomycetota > Actinomycetes > Micrococcales > Microbacteriaceae > Curtobacterium > Curtobacterium sp. VKM Ac-2887. The sequence continues at coordinate 91,494 of NZ_JADKSB010000005.1, forward strand.
ACGTCATGTACTACCTGACGGTCTACAACGAGCCGATCGTCCAGCCGGCCGAGCCCGAGGGCATCGACGTCGACGGCATCGTCAAGGGCATGTACCTGCTCAAGCCGAGCGAGCACGACGGCCCGAAGGCCCAGCTGCTCGCTTCCGGTGTGGCCGTGCCGTGGATCCTCGAGGCGCAGCAGCTCCTCGCCGAGGACTGGGGCGTCTCCGCCGACGTCTGGAGCGTCACGAGCTGGGGTGAGCTGTACCGCGACGGTCTCGACGCGGAGCAGCACGCGTTCCTCAACCCGAACGAGTCGCCGCGCACGCCGTACGTCACCGAGCGCCTGCTCGCCACCGAGGGGCCGGTCGTCGCCGTCAGCGACTTCATGCACCAGGTGCAGGAGCAGATCCGCCCGTTCGTGCCGACCGACTACGCCACGCTCGGCGCCGACGGCTTCGGCTTCTCGGACACCCGTCCGGCCGCTCGCCGCTTCTTCCACATCGACGGCCCCTCGGTCGTCGTGCGGACGCTGCAGCAGCTCGCCCGCCAGGGCAAGGTCGACGGCGCACTCGTCCAGCAGGCGATCGACAAGTACCGCCTGCACGACGTGACCGCCGGCACCACGGGCAGCGCGGGCGGCGAGAGCTGATCAGCAGGTGACGCCCGTCCAGCCGGACACCGAGGGCCTGTCGAAGGCCCAGAGCCAGGAGAGCGCGCGCGAGCGGGCGCTCTCCTGGCTCCGTCAGGTGTCCGGAGAACTCTCCACCGCCACGATCAAGCGGCTCGAGGACACCCTTCCCTGGTACAGCGAGATGCCGCCGGGGCGCCGCTCCGCCGTGGGCCTCGTCGCCCAGGCAGGGATCACCTCGTTCATCAGCTGGCTCGAGGGCACCGCGTCGACGCCGTGGATCGCCGCGGCCGACGTCTTCGGTTCGGCCCCGCGTGAACTGCTGCGCTCGGTGAGCCTGCAGCAGACCCTGCAGCTCATCCGCGTGGTCGTCACGGTGGTCGAGGAACGCGCCGCCGACGACGAGATGCTGCAGGAAGCGATCCTGAAGTACTCGCGGGACATCGCCTTCGCGGCAGCGGACGTCTACGCCCGGGCGGCCGAGGCCCGCGGGCTGTGGGACGCCCGACTCGAAGCGCTCGTGGTCGACTCCATCCTGTCGGGCGAGTACGACGACGAGCTGCCGTCCCGCATCGCCGCCCTCGGGTGGCACGGGCACGGCGAGGTCGCGGTACTCGTCGGCACGGCACCGAAGCAACTCGAGGTCGACCAGGTCCGCCGCACCGCCCGCCACATGGACGCCGACGTGCTCGTCGGCGTGCAGGGCTCACGGCTCGTCGTGGTGATCGGGCGCTCGACCCCGCGGGACGACGTGCCCGAGGGCGAGGACCCGGTCTCGTTCACGGCCATCGCGCAGGCGCTCGAGCCGCTGTTCGGCGAGGGCCACCTGGTGCTCGGCAACGAGGTCCCCGGGGTCGTCGACGCCTCGACCAGCGCGAAGGCAGCCCTCGCCGGGTTCGCCGTCGCGCGGGCGTGGCGCGGGGTCCCCCGTCCGGCGCTGGCCGACGACCTGCTGCCCGAACGCGCCCTGGCCGGCGACCCGCTCGCCCGGTCCGCCCTGGTGCAGCGGATCTACGTGCCGCTGAAGGACCAGTCCACCGAGCTCCTGCAGACCCTGTGGTGCTACCTGGACACCGGTCGGTCGCTCGAGGCGACGGCGCGCGAGCTCTTCGTGCACCCGAACACCGTCCGCTACCGCCTGCGCCGCGTCGCGGACATCATCGGGTGGGATGCCACGCACGCTCGGGACGCCCTGATCGTGCAGTCGGCCCTGATCCTCGGCGCGATGTCCGAATCGGCCACGGGTCGTCGCCGGATCACCCCACGCCGGTAGGGAACCGACAATGTCACGCGGGGTTTCGTGTGGGAAGCCCACACGGGCCCCGCGGTGCATGAGCGACAGGATTGTCCGGTGATCGTCGTCGTCGCGCCCGGACAGGGCTCCCAGACCCCCGGCTTCCTCGCCCCCTGGCTCGAGGATGCCGCCGTTCGTGAACGTGTCGGGCAGTGGTCCGAGTCGATCGGGGTGGACCTCGCCGCACACGGCACCACGTCGGACGCGGACACCATCAAGGACACCGCACTCGCGCAGCCCCTCATCGTCGCCGCCGGTCTCGTGACCGCCGACGCGCTGCTGGCCGACGGCCGCCGTGCGCTCGTCGGCGGGGTCGCCGGGCACTCGGTCGGCGAGTTCACCGCCGCCGCGGTCGCCGGGGTCCTCGAGCCGACCGACGCCGTGTCGCTCGTCGCCGAGCGAGGCCGGGCCATGGCGGACGCCGCTGCCCTCGAAGCGACCTCGATGGCCGCCGTGCTCGGTGGCGACGCGGACGCGGTCGCCGCAGCACTGGAGTCCCACGGGCTCGTCCCCGCGAACCACAACGGCGGCGGCCAGACCGTCGTCGCCGGCACGGCCGCCGGCATCGCCGCGCTCGTGGCGGACCCGCCCGCCAAGGCCCGCGTGATCCCGCTCGCCGTCGCCGGTGCGTTCCACACCCACTTCATGGCCCCCGCGGTCGAGCGCGTGGCCCCGGTCGCCGCGGCCGCCACGGTGCACGACCCGACCCTGCCGATCTGGACCAACGCCGACGGCTCACGGGTCGACGACGGTCGCCGGTTCGTCGACCTGATGGTCCAGCAGATCGCGAGCCCCGTGCACTGGGACGCCGTGATGGAGTCGTTCGCGGCCGCCGGCGTCACCGGCATCATCGAGCTCGCGCCGGCCGGCGCCCTGGTCGGGCTCGCCAAGCGCGGCCTGCGCGGCACGCCGTCCGTCGCCATCAAGACCCCCGAGGACCTGCCCGCAGCGATCGACCTGCTGCAGCGCGCAGACCAGGAAGCAGACGCCACCGCATGACCGAACGTCCCGCACTCTCCCAGCGCCGCGGCCACGAGTTCACCCGCATCCTCGCCTTCGGCGCAGCCCGCGGCGAGAACGTCGTGCCGAACGACGACCTGGTCGGCCCGATCGACTCGTCCGACGAGTGGATCCGCCAGCGCACCGGGATCATCACGCGCAAGCGTGCCGGCAAGGACGTCGAGGCCGTCGACCTCGCCGAGGCCGCCGCGCGCGAGGCGATCGAGAGGGCCGGCCTGTCCCCCGACCAGATCGGTGTCGTGCTGGTCAGCACCGTGACGCACACCGTCGCGACCCCGTCGATGGCGTCGCTGCTCGCCGAGCGGATCGGCGCGACGCCCGCCGCCGCGTACGACATCAGCGCCGCGTGCGCCGGGTACGCCTACGGCATCGCCCAGGCCGACTCGTTCATCAAGTCCGGCCTCGCCGACCACGTCCTGGTCGTCGGTGCCGAGAAGCTCAGCGACGTCGTCGACCCGACCGACCGCTCGATCTCGTTCCTGCTCGGTGACGGTGCCGGCGCGGCCGTCGTCGGCCCGAGCGACTTCCCCGGAATCGCCCCGACCATCTGGGGCTCGGACGGCTCGAAGTGGGACGCCATCGGCATGACGGCGACCTACAACGAGTGGGAGGCCGGCGCGCCCCGCCCGACCATGCGCCAGGCGGGCCAGACGGTCTTCCGCTGGGCCGTGTGGGAGATGGTGAAGGTCGCCCGCGAAGCGCTCGAGACCGCCGGTGTCCGACCGGAGGACCTCGCGGCGTTCGTGCCGCACCAGGCGAACATCCGCATCATCGACGAGTTCGCGAAGCAGCTCGGCCTGCCCGAGTCGGTCACGATCGCCCGTGACATCACCACCACCGGCAACACCTCCGCCGCGAGCATCCCGCTCGCCACCCACCGCCTGCTCGAGGAACACCCCGAGCTGTCCGGCGGGCTCGCCCTGCAGATCGGCTTCGGTGCCGGGCTCGTGTTCGGCGCCCAGGTCGTCGTCCTGCCCTGATCCCACCCGGCCGCGCATCCCGCGCGGCCAGCGACCACCCCGACGAGTCTCCGGGCGCGAGCACGCTGCGTGCCCTAGGCTGGTCCACGGTCAAACGACACCCCCCTCAAGGAGAAACTCATGGCCCTGTCCAACGAAGAAGTCCTCGCCGGCCTGGCCGAGCTGATCAACGACGAGACCGGTATCGCCACCGACACCGTCGCCGCCGACAAGTCCTTCACGGACGACCTCGACATCGACTCCATCTCGATGATGACCATCGTGGTCAACGCCGAGGAGAAGTTCGACGTGAAGATCCCGGACGAAGAGGTCAAGAACCTCAAGACCGTGGGCAACGCGGTCGACTACATCGTCAAGGCCCAGGCCTGACACGAGCTTCCTGAGCGCCGCGGCCAGCGGTCACCGTCGGCCGCGGCGCTCATCTTGTTCCCCAACGAAAGAACCGTCGTTCCATGACCAAGAAGACCGTCGTCGTCACCGGGATCGGTGCGATCTCACCCCTCGCCGCGACTGCCGCGGAAACGTGGGACGCGCTGCTCGCCGGCAAGTCCGGCATCACCCGCATCGAGGACCCGCGCTACGCCGAGCTCGAACTCCCCGTGGAGTTCGCCGGCCAGGCACGTCGGTTCCTCACCGACCAGCTCACCCGCCCCGAGTCGAAGCGCCTGGACCCCTCGTCGCAGCTGTCGCTCGTCGCGGCGCGTGAGGCGTGGGCCGACGCCGGCATCGACGCCGAGTCCGTCGTCCCCGAGCGCCTGATCGTCGACTGGGCGACCGGCATCGGCGGAGTGAACACCCTGCTCGACGCCTGGGACACCCTGCGCGAGAAGGGCCCGCGTCGGGTCCTGCCGATGACGGTCCCGATGCTCATGGCGAACGGTCCGGCCGCTGCCATCGAGATGGAGTTCGGCGCCCGTGGCGGCGCCCGCACCTACCTGTCGGCCTGCGCCTCGTCGACCGAGTCGCTGGCCGAGGCGTACCGCCACGTCGCCGATGGGGACGCCGACATCGTCATCACCGGTGGCGCCGAGGCCGCACTGCACCCGCTGCCCCTGGCGGCGTTCGCGGCGATGCAGGCCCTGTCGCGCCGCAACGACTCCCCCGAGACCGCGTCGCGTCCGTACGACGTCACCCGTGACGGCTTCGTCCTCGGTGACGGCGCCGCGGCGCTCATCCTCGAGTCGAAGGAGCACGCCGAGGCCCGCGGTGCGACCATCTACGCCGAGGTCGCCGGCGCCGGCATCACCTCGGACGCGTTCCACATCACGGCACCGGACCCCGAGGGCAGCGCTGCCGCCCGTGCGGTCCTGCAGGCCCTCGACCACGCCGGAGCCAGCCGCGAGGACGTCGTGCACGTCAACGCGCACGCCACCTCGACCCCGGTGGGCGACGTCGCCGAGTACCACGCCATGCGTCGCGTCTTCGGGGACCACCTCGACGACATCGTCGTGTCGGCGACCAAGGCGTCCACTGGGCACCTGCTCGGTGGCGCCGGTGCGATCGAGGCCGCGTTCACGGTCCTCGCGCTGCACAACCGTGTCGCGCCGCCGACGATCAACCTCAACGACCAGGACCCGGAGATCGTCATGGACGTCGCGCGCGAGCCGCGCGCGCTGCCCGACGGCGACCTCCTCGCGGTGAGCAACTCGTTCGGCTTCGGCGGCCACAACGCCGTGGTCGCGTTCCGCAGCGTCTGATCCGTCGCACCCTGCCAGGAGGCCCGTCCCGCGTCGTCGGGGCGGGCTTCCGTCGTGTGTGTTGCCGGCTTCAGTGCCGCGAAGGCGACAGTTCGCGGCCACACGTTCACGACCGCACCGCCAAAGCGACAGTCTGCGGCCGAATGTTGGCGGCACAGTGTCGCTTTCGCGAAACGGCGGAGACGCCGGCGTCTGGCGCACCCGAGACGCCGGCGTGTGCTGCGAGCTCCGGTCAGCCGACGCGGTGCAGCCAGACGACGGGGTTGCCCTCGGCCGCGTGACGGAAGGGCTCGAGCTCGTCGTCCCAGGCCTGTCCGAGCGCGAGCCGGAGCTCACGGTGGAGTTCGAGCGCGTTGCTGCCCGCGACCTCCATCGCGTAGCGGACGCGGTCCTCGGGGATGACCATGTTCCCCGTCACGTCGGTCTGCGCGTAGAAGACCCCGAGGTCAGGCGTGTGCATCCAGCGGCCACCGTCGGACTCGGTCGTCGGTTCCTCGGTCACCTCGTAGCGCAGGTGCTCCCAGCCGCGCAGCGCGGAGGCGATCGCGGCACCGGCACCGACCGCACCGGTCCAGGTGAACTCGGTCCGCCGGGCACCGTCCTGTGCCGGCTGGTCGAGCCACGAGAAGTTCACGGCGCGGTTCATCGCGCGACCTGCTGCCCATTCGACGTGCGGGCAGAGCGCGCGGGGTGAGGAGTGCACGTAGAGCACTCCTGTCGTCGTTCCGTTCACGGTTCCTCCGATACGTCAGGTGCGACTTCCCCATCGACCTGGTGCGGAGGATCCGAGCGGCTGCGAGCCACGGAACCATTCGGTATGCGATTGTGATGTCCCGACAGGACACGCCCATTATGCAGCGTTCCGGCTGGGAACGGCAAGGACCCCGCCGAGCGCGGTCCGGTTCAGTGCAGGACCGTGCCCGCAGCGTCGACGGGGTGCCGCTCCCCCGCCGTGATCGGCACGGGCACGCGGTTCTCGACCGGCGGGATCGGGCAGGCGAACTGGTACGAGAACGCGCAGGGCGGTAGGACGAGCAGGTTCCAGTCGAGCTCGACCGGGCCCGCGGCGCCGGGGTCGTCGAGGTACAGGAAGCGGCCCATCGAGTAGGTGCTGCCGGGGTCGTCCTCGGCGAGGACGCTCGTGGCGTCCTGCACGATGAGCTGCAGCCGCGGCGCACCCCGGAACGCCGCGGACCGGACCGCGACGAACCGCATGGTCGTGCTGCCGACGGCCGTCTCGATGTGCCCGGCGACCGGCAGGGCGTCGCCGGCGGCGTCGAGGACGCTGCCACGGGCCTCCTGGTCGTCGCCCGCACCGGCGTCCAGCGGGACGTACGTGCCGGAAGCCACCCAATCGTCGGACCGGTCGAACCGGGCGATGCGCGCGAAGCGGTGGATCGGCTCCGCTGCGGGGTCCCAGACGCGCAGCGTCGAACCGGACACCGTGCCCGCGAAGCCGTCGGGGAACGCGACGGCGGACGGGACCACGGCGGCGTCACCGGCGACGAGCACCGTGCCGTCCACCGGGACGCCGTCCACGACGACACCGTCGGTGGCGGCGGCCGTCACCGTGAGGCCGCCGACCGCGGGTGCCCAGGTGCCGGGGACCGGCCACACCGGCTGCGGGGAGTCGACGTGCTGGGCGTTCACCAGGGCCAAGGGGCCACGAGGCCCGCGTGCCCAGCGATCGCGTTCCGCGACATGGTCGGCGAAGCCGGAGGCGGCGTCCGTCACGCCAGCTCCTGCCGCGGGTAGATGACCTTCTGCACGATGATGATGATCGACGCGGCGACGGGCAGGGCGACCAGGGCGCCGAGCACGCCGCCGATCGTGCCACCGGCCACCGCGGCGATGACCACGAGGGCCCCGGGCACCTGCACGGCACGCGACATGATGCGCGGCGAGATGAGGTACGCCTCGACCTGCATGTAGACGAGGTAGTAGATCGCCGCGGCGAGTGCTGTGGCGGGCGACGCGAAGAGGCAGAGCAACGAGATGACGATCGCGGCGCCGAGGGTGCCGACGAGCGGGATGAGCGAGCCGAGGAACGCGAACGAGGCCAACAGCACGGGCAGCGGCGCACCGATGATGAGCAGGAACACCAGGCTCAGGATGCCGTTGATGAGCGCCTGCGACACCTGGCCGACGACGTACCGACCGACCGCCTGGGTGATCTGCTCACTGACGTCGATGAAGTTCTCGCGGCGGGACGCCGGCACGAACCGGTACGCCGCACGCTTCATGCCTCGCATCGACGCGAGGAAGTAGAGCATCAGGATGAGGACGATGAGCACGCCGGTGAGCCCCGACAGGATGCCGCTGCCGACCGCCAGGATGCCGCCGCCGACGCTGAGCAGGTTGCCCGGGTTCTCGACGAACGACTGCACCGACTCGAGCGCGTGGTCGATGTCGAACGACCCGGCGAACTGCTTCGACAGGTCCTGCACCCACTGCTGCTTCGAGATGTCGTCGACGACCTCGGGGAAGTTCTGGATCAGGTTCGTCGCCTGCTCGACCAGGATCGGGACGACCGCGAAGACGACCCCGGCGAACGCCGCAAGGACCCCGACGACGACGACGGTGATCGCCGCCCACCGCGGGATGAGCCGCTCGAGGAACGAGACGAGCGGGTCGATGCCGAGCGCGAGGAAGAGCGCGACCCCGATGTAGACGAGGACGGTGCTGAGCTCGCCGATGATGGTGCCGGCGAGCAGCGCGACGAGCACACCGATGGCACCCATGAACCCGATGCGGAAGGCGTTGACGCGCACGCCGGTGCCACCACGGTTCACCTGGAACGTGACGTTCGGCGTCGGACCAGCTGCGTCGTGGTCGTCCTCGCGCTTGCGTTTCATCTGCACGTAGGGCGGGCGGGACTTGAACCCGCGAATCGTTCGGTTATGAGCCGACTGCCTTGACCAGCTTGGCTACCGCCCCTCGACGACCGTCAGGCCACCGGTTCCCCACGATACAGCGCCTCGAACGTCGTGAGCGTGCGGTTGATGTCGTGTGCCTCGATCATGGCCGAACTGCGCTCCCGCATGGCCGTGTACTCCGCTTCCGACGCCGTCAACACCGCCTCGAGCTTGGCGGCGAGGTCGTGTTCGTCGCCGGGGGCGAACAGGTACCCGTTGCCGTCGATGAGGTGGGGCAGCGCCATCGAGTCGGCCGCGACGACCGGCAGCCCGGACGCCATGGCCTCGAGCGAGGAGATGCTCTGCAGCTCGGCGGTGGAGGGCATCGCGAACACGGTGCCGTTCGTCAGGGCGGTGCGCTTGACCTCGTCCGAGACGAACCCGAGGAACCGGACGCGGTCCTCGAGCCCGAGCTCCTTCGCCAGGGCGGTCAGCTTCGGGATCATCTCGCCGTCGCCGACGATCGTCAGGGTCGCCGCGAGCGAACCGGGCAGCAGCGCCACGGCCCGGACCAGCACGTCGAGGTTCTTCTCCGGCGCCACGCGGCCGACGAACACGATGTCGTTGTTGACCGGACGGCCCTCGCGCGCCACGTACCGCGACGCGTCGATCCCGCACGAGATCGCGAGCACCCGCTGTCCGGCGATGGCCTTGCGCAGGTAGTCGGCAGCCAGGTTCGTCGGCGTCGTGATGGTGTCGGCGAGCCGGTAGGTCTTCGCGGCGTCGCTCCACGCGATCTTCAGCGCGATGGGCAGCGTCCACTTGCCGAACGGCGTGTACTCGAGCAGGTTCTCGGGCATGAAGTGGTTCGTCGCGATGACCCGGATGCCGCGCGCGTTCGCCTCGGGGACGATCCCGCGACCGATGACGACGTGTGACTGGATGTGCAGGACGTCGGGCTTCACGGCGTCGAGGATCGGGCCGGTCCACTTCTTGACGCTCCACGGCCACACGAACCGGAGCCAGGCGTGCAGCGGCCACTTGTACGACTTCAGGCGGTGCACGACGAGAGTCACGCCCTGGTGCTCCTCGTCGAAGGTGCCGTAGTTGCGGCTCGAGGCCGGGGCGACGACGTGGACCTCGTGCCCGCGCTCGGCCAGGCCGACGGCGAGCTGTTCGGCGAAGGTGGCGGCGCCGTTGACGTCCGGCGGGAAGGTGTCCGCGGCGATCAGGATGCGCAAGGGTCGGTGTCCGCCCGTCGCGCCCGTCGGTTCGGCGGTGGCGGTGGTGACGTCTCCTGACACGGCTGGCGTCGTCCTCTCGTGGGCGATTGCTGGTCGGACTGCCGACGGTACCGCACCCGCATCCGCGGCCGCGTCAGCCGCGCGGAGGACCCCGTGGTACCTCGGGGTGACGGGCGACGGCGCTGCGCCGCCCGCGGCCCCGCGGTCAGGCGCGCGTCTGCGGGTGGTGCTTGGCGAGCAGGAACACCCCGGTGATGGCGATGCCGGCCGCGACCACGAACCCGGCGACCGCACCCCAGGGTGCCCCGGACGCCTCGTCGAGCACCACCACGCCGATCCCGACGGCGACGATCGGGTCGATCACGGTCAGCCCCGCGATGACGAGGTCCGCCGAACCGGCCGAGTACGCGTTCTGCACGAAGTACCCGCCGAGCGACGCCGCGACGACCACCCCGATGATCGCGAGGACCGTCAACCAGTCGAACGTGCCGTTCACGAACCGGTTCAGCACGACCTTGGCGAGCGTCGCGACGAACCCGTAGAGGATGCCCGCGCCGACGATGTAGTAGAGCGCGCTCTTGTGCTTGGCCACGAGTCGGAACGACACCAGCACCAGCACGAGCACCACGGCCAGGATGATCAGGACGGTCACCAGCTGCTGCCGGGTGATCGCGCTCTCGTGCCCGACGAACGCCGCGATGCCGACGAAGATCGCGACACCGATGATGCAGGTCCACACCGCACGCTTCGCCCGACGGCCCAGCGGCACGCCCGACGACCGGGAGGAGAACCACGTGGTGATCACGAGCGCGACCGCCCCGAGCGGCTGCACGACGATGAGCGGCGCGTACGTGATGCTGATGAGCTGCAGCACGACGGCGATGCCGAGCATCAGCGTGCCGAGCACCCAGTAGCCGCTCGAGACCAGGCCCACGACGTGCCGGACGCTCAGTCCCTTCGACTGCCGCCCCAGCCGCGCCTCGACCCGCTGCACGCCCCGGCTCTGGAACTGCGCTCCCAGCGACAGGAACACCGCACCGATGAGCGCGACGGGGATCATGAGGGCCTGGAACGGCGTCAGGTTCACTGCGTCCGGCAGCTGGAGGTCCGTCGTCACGCGTCGAGGCTACCGTCCACCGCCGGATAACCTGGGTGAATGGCCGTTCTCCCGATCCGCATCACCGGCGAACCTGTCCTGCACGAGCGTGCAGCCGAGGTCACCGAGTTCGATGACGACCTCCGTTCCCTCGTCGCCGACATGTTCGAGACCATGGACCTCGCCCCCGGCGTCGGTCTGGCCGGACCCCAGGTCGGCGTCGGCAAGCGCCTGTTCGTGTACTCGTACACCGACGACGATGAAGTGCTGCACCGCGCCGCGGCCGTGAACCCGGTGCTCTGGATCAGCCCGCCGGTCCCCGAGTCGGTCGACGAGCTCGACGAGGACGACGAGTCCGAGGGCTGCCTGTCCGTGCCGGGCGAGCGCTTCCCGCTCCGACGCTCCGGCAGCGCGCTGCTCCGGGCGTTCGACGAGCACGGCGAACCGTTCGAGGTCCGGGCCGACGGTTGGCTCGCGCGCATCTTCCAGCACGAGTACGACCACCTGGACGGCTGGCTCTACGCCGACCGCCTGGTGCACCCCTACGGCAAGCAGGTCGCCAAGGCCATCCGCAAGAACAGCTGGGGCGGCCCCGGCCAGTCGTGGCTACCGGGTCGCGACCACCCCGAGGGCTGACGGGCCGGTCCGGCCCGCGCGTCGCCTGCCGTGGACAGCTGACGACCGGGAGGCCCGGCTCAGCTCCGGTACGTCGACAGCGCGTCGCGCAGGTGGTCGGTCTCCGGGTGGCCCGGGCAGTACACCAGGAGACCGGCGGCGACGTGCGCTGCGCCGTCGTCGGCCACGGCCGACGTCCACGGGTCCGTGCCGGTCATGGCGCACGTGCTCGCGAGCTCGACGAGGGTGGCGTCACCCCGGGTCGCGTCGACCGCGGCCTGCTGCTGGGTCGACGGCACCGAGCCCGTGAGCCGCTTCGCGGTGCACGAGGTCCGCTCGTCCTCCCACACCGCCGAGTACGTCGTGTAGGTCTCGCGGTCGCCGTCGTCGCACACGAAGGCGAACACGACCGGCGAGGCACCCGACCCGAGCCCGGTCTCCGAGCTCGTGGGCTCCTCTGACGCATCGGTGTCCGGTCCGGCACCGCTGCACCCGACCAGCACGGGCGCGATGACCGCCGCGAGCAGCACGCCGAGGAACACGGCGCGGGGCGGACGGTATCGGTGCACCTGTGAACGCTAACAGCTAGCAGCGGGCAGCAACGAAACGCAGAAGACCCCCACCCGAGCGGGTGGGGGTCTGTTGCTCCCCGAGTTGGACTCGAACCAACAACCTGCCGGTTAACAGCCGGCTGCTCTGCCAATTGAGCTATCGAGGATCACTGTCCGCTGGCGAATGTCGTGCGAACAACGGGTAACAGCATAGCAGCACCGCAGGGCCCCTCACCGCATCGGACACGCCGCCCGGGCGCGCCGCGATGTGGCCCCCGGTGCAGCGCTGCTCCTCAGTACCCGGCGACCGGGTCGACGACGCCGACGAAGCCCTCGCCGCTGCCGTCGAGGAACGCCGTGGTGTTGAGTCGCACCCGCTCGGCGAGCAGCGGCGCGACCATCTCCGGGGTGTCGGCCTGGTGCGGCGTGATGACCGCGCCGGGCTCGGACCACAGCGGGTGGCCGTCGGGCAACGGCTCGGGGTCGGTGACGTCGAGCCCGGCGGCGGCGATCGCACCGGTGCGCAGGGCCTCGACCAGGGCGTCGGTGTCGACGAGTCCCCCGCGGGCGATGTTGACGAGCCGGGCGGACGGCTTCATGATCGCGAACTGCTGCGCGCCGAAGAGCTTCGCGGTGCCCGAGGTCATGGCGGCGGCGATCATCACGACGTCGGCGTCGGGCAGGACCTCGTCGAGCTGGTCGGTGGTGACGGTGCGCGATGCGCCGGCCACCGGGTCGGCCGAGCGACGCACCACGGTGACGTCGACGTCGAACGGGGCGAGCAGGCGGATGTACTCGAGCGCGATCCCGCCGGCGCCGATGACGACGACGTTCCGGCCGTACAGCGACACACCCTCGGGCTCGGTGGCCCACGAGTGTGCACGAGCGCGCTTCTGCAGGACCCGCAGCGTCCCGAGCGTCAGTGCCAGGGCGTGCTCGGCGACGGGCTCCGCGTACGCGCCCTTCGCCGAGGTGAAGAGCACACGGTCCCCGTGCTCCTGGATGAGGTGTGCGAAGGCGTCGACCCCGGCGAACGGCAGCTGCACCCAGCCGATCCCCGGCGCGGCGTCGAGCGCGTCCGCCAGGCCGGACGGGTCGCGGGGGTCCAGCCAGACGAGCCCGCGGGTGTCCGCGTCGAGCGGCGCGACGGTCCCGCCGGCCTCGGTCACCGCGGTGACATGCAGGTCGGTCGGCTCCGGCAGCACGGCGACGGGGCCGGACTGCGGTGCGTCGATCGGCAGCGGGGCACCGGAGGTGGGGACGACGGCGCGGTGGCCTCGGGTGGCGGTGCTCACGGGTTCTCCTGTCGGTCCGTGCGGGGGCCGGTGCCGGCGGCGACCGGTCGGCGTGGCGCCGTCGAGCGGCGCGGGGCGGTGGGTGCCGGGCGACGCTTCACGCCGCGGGCCGCGGTCGCGGCCAGGGTCTTGACGTAGGGGTCGACGGGGTTGTCGAGGACCTCGTCGAAGGTGCCGAGGCCGACCAACCGGGCATCGGCCATCACGGCGACGCGGTCGGCCAGGGCGCCGGCTTCGCGCAGGTCGCTGGACACCACGACGGCGGAGAACTGCCGGTTGCGCTGCAGGGTCGCCAGGGCCTCGAGCACCGACTGGCGCACGAGCACGTCGACGCCGCGGGCGGGTTCGTCGGCGACCAGGAGCTGGGGTTCGAGCACGAGGGCCCGCGCCAGGGCGACACGCTGCCGCTGCCCGCTGGAGAGCTCCCAGGTGTTCAGCCGCATCACGCCGAGCGGCAGGTGCACGGCGTCGACCAGGCGCGCGACGATCAGGCCCGCTTCCTTGCGGTCGAAGCGGCGGTCGCGCTGGTAGATCGGTTCGGCGATGGCCTCGCCGACGGTGAGGTCCGGACTGAGCCGATCGGCGCCGTCCTGCGGCAGGTAGCCGATCCGGCCGCTCAGCCGCTCGAGCTTGCGGGACGAACCGCGCAGCCCGCGGGTCTTCTGGCCGAGGACGGTCAGTTCGCCCCCGACGATGTGCCGGCGCAGCGCACCGTCACCCTCACCGTGCGACCCGAGCTGCCCCGCGATCGCGGCGGCGAAGGTCGACTTGCCCGACCCCGACTCACCGAGCAGTGCGAGGATCTCGCCCTGCCGCACCGTCAGGCTGACCCCGTCGACCGCTCGGATCGACTCGGACCCCCGTCCGCCCCGGTACTCGATCGACACGTCGTCCGCGACGACCGCCGGTCCGTTGACCGCGATCATGGGTCCCCTTCCACGCCGCCCCCTGGCGGCGGTTCGCGACGGACCGCGCTGGCAGTACCGTCGTGCGTACAGCTGTGGAGGCGACCGTCCAGGAGGCCCGGCGTGCGTCGACGACGCTGGACGGGCCTCCTGGACGGGTCGCGCCGGGTCGAGACCAGACGCGGGTCGCATCGGGTCAGGACCCGACGTTCTCCAGTTGCTCCAGCGTACGCCGTCGCTCGGCCTGCTCCGCAGGGTCCGGCACCGGGAGCGACGCCAGCAGGCGCTGCGTGTACGGGTGCTGCGGGGCGCCGAGGACCTGCGCCGTCGTGCCCACCTCGACCAGGTCGCCGCGGTACAGCACCGCGATCCGGTCGGACAGCGCGCCCACGACCGCCAGGTCGTGGCTGATGAACAGCGACGCGAAGCCCAGGTCCTGCTGGAGCTCGAGGAAGAGCTCGAGCACGCGGGCCTGCACCGACACGTCGAGCGCACTCGTCGGCTCGTCGGCGATGAGCAGCTTCGGCCGGAGCGCGAGCGACCGGGCGAGCGAGGCGCGCTGGCGCTGCCCACCGGAGAGCTCGTGCGGGTAGCGGTCCCCGTACGCCTTCGGCAGCTGGACCGCCTCGAGGAGTTCGTCAACGCGCTTACGGGCCGCACGCGGGCTCGACACCTCCTTGTGGACGACCAGCGGCTCGGCGACGCACTCGGCGATCGTGAGCAGCGGGTTGAACGACGTCGCCGGGTCCTGGAACACGAACCCGATGTCCTTGCGCAGGTGCTTGAAGTCGCGCTCCCGGTAGCCGAGCATCTCGGCGCCGAGGACCTTCAGCGAGCCGCCGGTGACCTTCGTCAGCCCGGCCATGGCGCGACCGATCGTGGTCTTGCCGGAGCCGGACTCCCCCACCAAGCCGAGGACCTCGCCGGGACGGATCGCCAGGTCGACGCCCTTCACGGCGCGGAACGCGGGCGAACCGAGGCGGCCGGGGTACTCGATCTCGAGCCCCTTCGCCTCGACCAGCGGGGTGACGTCCTCGGTGATCGCGGCACGGCGGGCGGTGCCCGTCGACGCCTCGAGCCGGGGCACGGCGGCGAGCAGCCGCTTCGTGTAGTCGGCCTGCGGACGCGCGAACAGGTCCGTCGCCGAGGCCTCTTCGACGATCTCGCCCTGGTACATCACGGCGACGCGGTCGGCCAGGTCGGCCACCACACCCATGTTGTGCGTGATGATCACGATCGCCGTGCCGAACTCGTCGCGGCAGCGGCGGAGCAGGTCGAGGATCTCGGCCTGCACCGTGACGTCGAGCGCCGTGGTCGGCTCGTCGGCGATGATCACCGACGGCTCGAGGGCCAGGGCACTCGCGATGACGACACGCTGCTTCTGGCCGCCGGAGAACTGGTGCGGGTAGTGGTCGACGCGGGTCTCGGGGTCGGGGATGCCGACGCGGCCGAGGTAGTCGATGGCCTTCGCCCGCGCCTCCTTCTTGGACATGCCGCCGTGGGCGCGGAGCCCCTCGGCGATCTGCCACCCGACCGTGAAGACCGGGTTGAGGGCGGTCGACGGCTCCTGGAAGACCATCGCACCGGCGGTCCCCCGCAGGCTGCGGAGCTTCTGCGCGCCGACGGTGACGACGTCGGTGCCGTCGAGCAGCACCGCGCCGCCGAGCGTCGCCGTCTCGGGCATGAGCCGGAGCATCGCCCGAGCCGTGACGGACTTGCCGGAGCCGGACTCGCCGACCAGGGCGAGGACCTCGCCGGGGCGGACGTCGAGGCTGACGCCCTTGACCGCGTCGACCGCGCCGCCGTCGGTGGCGAAGGTGACCGTGAGGTCGTCGACGACGACCACGGGTGCGTTCTCGGTGTCGGTCGTCATGCGCCCGGTCCTTCCGCGGTGGCCGTGTTGCGCGCGTCGCGCGTGGACACCAGCTGCTTCAGCCGTCGGCGCGCACGCAGACGGGGGTCGGAGATGTCGTTGAGGCTCTCGCCGATGAACGTCACACCGAGCACCAGCACCACGATCGCGACACCCGGGTAGACACCGGTCCACCAGACGCCGCTCGCGACGTCGGACAGCGCACGGCTGAGGTCGTAGCCCCACTCGGCGCCGGACGTCGGACCGATGCCGAACCCGAGGAAGCCGAGGCCGGCCAGGGTCAGGATCGCGTCGCTGGCGTTGAGCGTCAGGATGAGCGGCAGGGACCTGGTCGAGTTCCGCAGCACGTGCCGGGTCATGATGCGCCACGGGTTCGTGCCCATCACGCGCGCCGACTCGACGAACGCGTCGTTCTTCAGGCGCACGGCCTCGGCACGGACCACCCGGAAGTACTGCGGCACGTAGACGACGGTGATCGAGATCGCCGCCGCGATGATGCCGCCTGAGTAGCTCGAGTTGCCACCGGAGATCACGATCGACACGACGATCGCGAGCAGCAGCGAGGGGAACGCGTAGATCGCGTCGGCGACCACGACCAGGACCCGGTCGAGCCAGCCGCCCAGGTAGCCGGAGACCAGGCCGAGCAGGACGCCCACGATGATCGACACGACGACCGCGACGATCACGACGAGGACCGCGGTCCGGGCGCCGTAGACCACCCGGCTGAACACGTCGAACCCGCCGACGGTGGTGCCCCAGATGTGCTCGGCGCTCGGTGCGCCCGTGCGCGGGAAGCTCTCGCCGTCCGCGCCCTGCAGCTGGCCGAAGCCGTACGGGGCCAA
Organism: Curtobacterium sp. VKM Ac-2887; assembly: GCF_015350935.1. Classification (NCBI taxonomy): domain Bacteria; kingdom Bacillati; phylum Actinomycetota; class Actinomycetes; order Micrococcales; family Microbacteriaceae; genus Curtobacterium; species Curtobacterium sp. VKM Ac-2887. The sequence goes on from NZ_JADKSB010000005.1 coordinate 108,372, forward strand.
CAGCGGCGCGAAGACCGCGACGAGCAGGTACAGGGCGCAGATGACCACGCCGACGATGAGCATGGCGCGCTGCCAGCCGGTGCTCTTGCGGAGCTGGACCACCACGGGCAGCCGCTTCCAGAGCGGCTCGTGGCGGTCGACGAGGGTGGTGTCGGCCATCGTCAGAACCTCACTCTCGGGTCGATCAGGGCGGCGACGACGTCGACGATGAAGTTGGTCACCGCGACGATCACCGCCAGCATCGCGACGATGCCCTGGACCGCGACGAAGTCACGGGCCGACAGGTACTGGTTGAGCTCGAAGCCCAGGCCGCGCCACCCGAAGGTGGTCTCGGTCAGGACCGAACCGCCCAGCAGCATCGCGATCTGCAGGCCCATGACCGTGATGATCGGCACGAGAGCGGGGCGGAACGCGTGCGTCCGCACCAACCGCGACTCGCGGACACCGCGGGAGCGGGCCGCGTCGACGTACTCGGAGCCGAGCGACCCGATCATGTTCGCGCGCACCAGGCGCAGGAAGATGCCGGCGGTCAGCAGTCCGAGGGTCAGCGCCGGCAGGACGGCGTGCTGCAGCACGTCGCCGATGACCGCCGCGTTGCCGGTCCGCAGTGCATCGATGATGTAGATGCCGCTCGCGCCGGGGATGCCGTCGAGGATGAGCTCCACCCTGGTCGACGCGCGGTCGCCGAGCGGCAGCCAACCGAGCCACACCGAGAAGACGAGCTTGAGCAGCAGGCCGCCGAAGAACACCGGGGTCGCGTACGTCAGGATCGCGAGGGCACGGAGCAGCACGTCGGGCCACTTGTCGCGCGTGTACGCGGCCAGCATGCCGAGCGGGATGCCGAGCACGAGCGCGACGACGAGGGCGTAGAAGACGAGCTCGGCGGTCGCGCCGCCGTACTGCAGGATGATCTCGGTGATCGGCCGGTTGTCGGTCGACGCGTTGCCGAAGTCACCGCGCAGGATGCCGCCGAGGTACTCGAAGTACTGCACGAGCACGGGACGGTCGTACCCGGCGGCGTGCAGGCGTTCCTGCAGCTGCGTCGGGGTGAGTCGGCCGCCGACCGACGCGGTGATCGGGTTCCCGATGACGCGCATCAGGAAGAACACGAGCGTCACCAGGATGAAGACGGTCGGGATGATGAGGAGGAACCTGACGAGGACGTACCGGCCGAGTCCGCCGCCACTGCTCTTGGCACGACGTTGTGCCTGTGGCTTGGTCGGATCGGTGCCGTTCACGTCCTGGGTCGCCTCTGGGGTGCTCAGGGTCACGGGGAGGGGTGCCTTTCATGCCGGTGCGCAGGCACGCGGGCGTTCCTCGTGGGAACGCCCGCGGCCTGCGCGAGGGGCGTGGTGCTACTTGCTGAGGGTGGCGTACCGGAACTTGAACGAGGCGTCGAGGGTCAGGCCCTTGACGTCCTTGCCGGCGACGGCGACGGACTTGCCCTGCAGCAGGGGCAGCGTCGAGATCTGCGAAGCCTCGCGCTCCTGGGCCTGCTCGATCAGGTCGGCACGCTTGTCCGGGTCGGACTCCGCCTGCTCCTTCGCGATGAGGTCCTGGATGACCGAGTCGTCGTAGTGGTTCTGGACGAAGTTCTCCTTGGTGAAGAACGGCGACAGGTAGTTGTCGGCGTCGGAGAAGTCCGGGAACCAACCGAGCTGGTACTCCGGGTACGCGTCCTTCGTGCGCTCCTGGGCGTAGGTCGTGTAGACCGTCGACTGGATGTTGACGGTGAACAGCCCCGAGTCCTCGAGCTGCGTCTTCAGCAGCGCGTACTCGTCGTCCGACGCCGAACCGTAGTGGTCGGGCGCGTACTGGATGTCGAGCTGCACCTTGCCGGAGACACCGGCGTCGGCGAGGGTCTTCTTCGCCTTGTCGACGTCGGGGCCACCGTCGCCGTCGCCGTACATGTCCTTGAACGGCTGGACCGCACCGGTGAGGCCGTCCGGCACCATCGAGTACAGCGGCGTGAAGGTGTCGTTGTAGACCTCCTTCGCCAGGGCGGCGCGGTCGACCACGTCGGCGGCGGCCTGTCGCACGGCGAGGGCCTTCGCCTCGTCGGCGTCGTCCTGACCGGTGCCGAACGGCTGCGTCTTGAAGTTGAAGACCACGTAGCGGATCTCGCCGCCGGGGCCGTCGGTGACCTTGAGCTTGTCGTCCTTGCGCAGGTCCGAGATGTCGGTCGGCGTCAGGGAGCGGTACGCAACGTCGACGTCGCCCTGCTGCACGGCGAGCTTGAGGTCGGTCTCCTTGGTGTAGTAGTTGGCCGTCACCTCGGAGGTCTTCGCCTTGCCGAGCAGGCCGTCGTACTTCGGGTTCGTCTTGTACTGGATCAGCTGGTTCTCCTTGTAGGAGCTGATCTGGTACTGCCCGGCGAACGCCTTGCCCTTGACGATGTCGTCGGCGCTGGTGAGCTTCGTCGCGCTGAAGACGTCCTCGTCGACGATCGGGCCGGCGGGGCTCGAGAGCACCTGCGGCCAGGTCTGGTCGGCGTGGTCGAGGTTGAACACCACGGTCGTGTCGTCCGGGGTGTCGATGCTCTTGAGGTTGGCGAGCAGCGACTGCGGGCCGTTCTCGTTGTTGATCTTGAGCTCGCGGTCGAACGAGAACTTCACGTCGCTCGAGGTGAGCTTGTTGCCGTTCGCGAACTCGAGGCCGTCCTTGAGGGTGACCTCGTACGTGGTCGGGCTCGTGAACTCCGCCTTCGTGGCGATGTCCGGCTCGACGTCCGGGCTGCCCACGGGCGTGTTCATCAGGAACGGGAAGACCTGGTTCTGCACGGCGAACGAGCCGTTGTCGTAGGAGCCGGCCGGGTCGAGGGACGTGATCTTGTCCGTCGTCCCGATGCTCAGGCCGTTCAACTCGGTGTCGCTCACGCTGCTGCTCGCGCAGCCGGTCAGCACCAGCGCCGTCGCTGCTGCTCCGGCGCCGAGCGCGATGCCGCGCCTGCCCCACGTGGCTGTGTGCTTCTTGAACACGGATGCCATGTTCGATGCCTCTCTTGAAGTTGGGTGCAAGTGTCCGGACCGGCGGGTGGTACGTCTGTGTGCCCGGCCAGGAACGCTCATTGGTATCACCCTGTCACGGAACAGATCGAACCGGGAGCGATTTGTTTACACCGCTGTAATGCAAGCACCCGTCGCGTGATGCATCATTCGTGCGCATCGACCCGGCGCGCCGCACACGAAAGTTGCGCGCTGCAACCTGGGTGGTCGCCCCCGCCGACCGGTCACGACACACCGCCCGTCCCACCCCGAGCGGTCACGTCCCGTCGGCCGAACCCCGGTCAGCCGACGCCTTGCGACCACTCGACGCCCGACACTCGGCACGTCGTGCGGCCACACCGTCGGCCTGGAGGCTCGCCCCACGTCGGCCCCGTCCCTCGCCCCCGCCGACCGGTCACGACACACCGCCCGTCCCACCCCGAGCGGTCACGTCCCGTCGGCCGGACCCCGGCCAGCCGACGCCTTGCGACCACTCGACGCCCGACACGGCCGCGCGGCAGGCGCCCCGACACTCGGGCGGCGAGAGCGAGGGGCTAGGACGCCTCGGCGTCGGCGCGGAGCCGCATGCGCTGCGCGTCGATGTCCACGAGCTGCCGCTGGATCTCGGCGCGCCGCTCGGCCTGCTCGTGCGGGTCCGCACGCTGCAGTTGTCCGAGCAACGAGGCCTTGCGGGCGAGCAGGTCCCGCTCGACCAGGGCGACGACGATGCTCCGGCAGTACGCGGCGAGGTCCTCGGCGTTGCGCGCGGGGATCGGCGCGAGGGCCAGCTCGTGCGTCAGGGTGCGCAAGGGGGTCGGCACGTCGGCGAGCAACCGGTCGAGCCAGTCCCCCGCCCCGATGACGTCGACGTTGGCGACCACGGCGTCCCGCACGACGGCGAGCATCGGCGCCGAGAACGTGGCCGATGCGGCGAGCCCGAGCAGCGGCGCTCCGACCGAGGTCGGCTGCTGCACCATCGCCATGACGGCGTCGCGCTCCATGCGGCTGATCGGGTCGTTCGGCAGCGAGCGGATCCCGGCGACGGGCTCCTCGACCACACCGGCCCCGTCGGTGGCGTGACCGGCGCGACCGTCGCGCCCCGGGCCTCCTGACCGATCGTCCGTCGACCCCGCACGCCGACGCGCGGTCTCGACCGATCGACGGACCTCGGGCATGTCCATGCCGAGCCAGCCGGCGAGCTCGCGGACGTAGCCCTGCGTGAGCGAGCGGTCGCGGATGCCGGCGAGCACGGGCGCGGCGGCGCGGAGGGCACTGACGCGGCCCTCGACCGTCTCGAGGTCGTGGCCCTCCAACGTGCGGCGGATCATGAACTCGAACATCGGGCGCTTGTTCGTGATCAGGCGGCGGATGGCGTCGTCGCCGCGGGCGAGCCGGAGGTCGCACGGGTCGAGACCACCGGGCGCCACGGCGACGAACGTCTGCGCGGCGAACCGCTGTTCCTCGGCGAAGGCGCGGGATGCGGCACGCTGTCCGGCCTCGTCCGGGTCGAAGGTGAAGACCACCTCGCCGTTGGCGTTCGGGTCGGCGCCGGCCAGGTCGCCGAGCATCGGTCGGAGCACCTTGATGTGGTCGACGCCGAACGAGGTGCCGCACGTGGCGACCGCGGTGGTGATGCCGGCGACGTGGCAGGCCATGACGTCGGTGTAGCCCTCGACGATCACGACCTGCTTCTGCTTCGAGATGTCGCGGCGAGCCAGGTCGAGCCCGTAGAGCACCTGGCTCTTGTGGTAGATCGGGGTCTCGGGCGTGTTGAGGTACTTCGGGCCCTTGTCGTCGTCGAGCAGGCGACGGGCGCCGAACCCGATCGTCGCTCCGGTGACGTCGCGGATCGGCCACATCAGGCGACCACGGAACCGATCGTACGGCGACCGGTCGCCCTGGCTGACGAGCCCGGCCGAGGTGAGTTCCTCGAGAGTGAAGCCCCGACCGCGCAGGTGGTCCTTGAGCATGTCGAAGGACTTCGGGGCGAAGCCGACACCGAAGTGCTGCGCCGCCGAGGGATCGAACCCGCGCTCCCCCAGGAACCGCCGTGCGGGGTCGGCCGCGGCGGTGGTGAGCTGCGCCGTGTAGAACTCGAGCGCGGCTTCGTTGGCCGCGATCAGCCGGGCCCGGGTGTTGTAGTCGGTGCGCGGCCCGTCGCCCTCTTCGTAGTGCAGGGTGAAGCCGATCTTCGCGGCCATACGCTCGACGGCCTCGGCGAAGGTGGTGTGGTCCTGCGCCATGATGAAGCTGAAGACGTCGCCGTCCTCGCCGCAGCCGAAACAGTGGTAACGCCCGACCTGGGGCCGGACGTGGAACGACGGGGAACGTTCGTCGTGGAAGGGGCAGAGCCCCTTCATCGACCCGACGCCCGCGTTCTTCAGCGTGACGTAGTCGCCGACGACGTCGGCGATGTTGACACGCGAGCGGACCTCGTCGATGTCGTTCCGCGCGATCCTGCCAGCCACCCTCTGATCCTAGTTCGTGGGACCGACCTCGGCCGACCGCTCACACCGGGATGTGGACCGCTTCCCGCTCGCCGACGACCAACCGACGGTGCCAGGCGATCGCCCCTTGGTCCGTCAGGCTCGCGACCTGGTCGACCACGGCGCGGAGTCGGCCGTCGTCGTCGGACGCCGCACGCCAGTCGGCGGCGAAGCCGGGCTCGAGGTCCGACGCACCCGACGCCGCCAGGGCGTCGAGCAGCTCGGTCAGGATCCGACGCTGGTCTTCGTACACGGGCTGCCGGTCGCCCTGCGTCATCACGAACGCCGCCACGATCCCCTTGAGGACCGCGATCTCGCCGATGATCTCCGGCGGCGTCACCACCGACGCCGCGAACCGGACCAGGGACCCGGAGGCGTAGGACTCACGGGTCGCGGCCGTTGCCGTCCGCGCGAAGCGGCCGATCAGCTGCGAGGTCAGGTTCTTCAGGTGCGCTGCGTCACGCCGGGACCCGTCGTACGAGGTCATCCAGAGCGGCAGGGCCCGGAGGCGGTCGAACGCCTCGAGCAGTTCCTCACGACTCAGGTCGTCGCCCACCCACGCGTGCATCGCGGTGACGATGTCGTTCTCGCCGACCCGGTCGCCGAGCGCCGCGACGTCGATGAACCCGGCGACGACGGCGTCCTCGAAGTCGTGCACCGAGTACGCGATGTCGTCGGACAGGTCCATGACCTGCGCCTCGATGCACCGCTGCCGACGGGGCGCCCCGGCGCGGAGCCACTCGAAGGCGTCGTGGTCGTCGTCGTAGAAGCCGAACTTGGTCCGACCCGATGACGACTCGGAGACGCCCTGCGCCGCGGGCCACGGGTACTTGCAGCTGGCGTCGAGTGACGCGCGCGTCAGGTTGAGCCCGAAGGGACGCTCGACGCCAGCGCCAGCGCCAGCCCCCGCGCCAGCGCCGGCAGCGACAGCGGCGCCCGACCCCGGCCGCAGCCCGTACACCTTCGGCTCGAGTCGGGTGAGCAGCCGCAGCGTCTGCGCGTTGCCCTCGAACCCGCCGATGCCGGCGGCCCAGGCGTTGACGGCGGTCTCACCGTTGTGGCCGAAGGGCGGGTGGCCGATGTCGTGCGCCAGGCACGCGGTGTCCACCACGTCGGGGTCGAGGCCCAACGAGTCCGCGAGCTCGCGACCGACCTGCGCCACCTCGAGCGAGTGGGTCAGGCGGTTGCGGGCGAAGTCGAGCCCGGTCGTCGGGCTGAGCACCTGGGTCTTGGCGGAGAGGCGGCGCAGCGCGCTGGAGTGCAGCAACCGGGCTCGGTCACGGGCGAAGTCCGATCGGCGGCTGCCGTGCTCTTCGGGGAGCCAGCGCTCGGCGTCGGCCGGGCCGTACGAGGCGGTGGCGCTCATCCGCCGCTGTGGTGCAGCTCGGCGGCGGCGAGGACCTTGCGGAACTCGCTGTCGACGTCGCGGGACTCGAGCCAGCGGTCGGGCAGGGCGGTGCGCTTCGGGTTGCCGGAGCGACCACGGGGACCCTCGGCGCCCTCGCCGGGGTACGGTGCGTCGCGGTCGAGCTGCCCGAGCAGGTCGTCGATCTCCTGCAGGCTCGACGACAGCGCGAGACCGGACCGCACGTCGCTGCCGATCGGGTACCCCTTGAAGTACCAGGCCACGTGCTTGCGGGCGTCGCGACAACCGTGGTCTTCGGACCCGAAGAACTCGACGAGCAGTTCGGCGTGCCGACGGAACCCGTCGGCGACCTCGCCCAGGGTCGGCATGTACCGCAGCCCTTCGCCGCGGAACGCCGCGGCCAGGTCGCCGAACAGCCACGGACGCCCGAGGCACCCGCGTCCGACGACGACGCCGTCGACGCCGGTCTCGTCGACCATGCGCAGGGCGTCGGCAGCCGACCAGATGTCCCCGTTGCCGAGGATCGGGATGTCGGTGACGGTCTCCTTCAGCGTCGCGATCGCCGACCAGTCGGCGTGACCGGAGTAGTGCTCGTTCGCCGTGCGGGCGTGCAGCGACACCGCGGCGACGCCGGCGTCCCGCGCGATGCGGGCGGCGTCGAGGTAGGTCAGGTGGTCTTCGTCGATGCCCTTGCGCATCTTCACGGTGACCGGCACGTTCCCTGCGGCGCGGACGGTCTTCGTGACGAGTTCGCGGAACAGCTCGAGCTTCCAGGGCAGGGCCGCCCCGCCGCCCTTGCGGGTGACCTTGGGCACCGGGCAGCCGAAGTTCAGGTCGATGTGGTCGGCACGGTCCTCGCCCACCAGGATCGACGCGGCCTCGGCCACGGTGTTCGGCTCGACGCCGTACAGCTGGATCGACCGCGGGGTCTCGGACTCGTGGTGCTGGATGAGCTGCATCGACACGGGAGTGCGTTCGACCAGTGCGCGCGAGGTGATCATCTCGCAGACGTAGAGACCGGCGCCGTACTCGCGGCAGAGCCGGCGGTACGCCATGTTCGTGATGCCCGCCATGGGCGCGAGCACGACCGGCACGTCGACCTCGATCGGGCCGATGCGCAGAGGCCGTGCTGGGGCTTGTGTGATCGTCATACCTGGTCCATCCTCCCACGTCGGTGCTCGCCGGTAGCGTTCTCCACATGACGATCGACGCCAGCACCCGCTTCGACACCGACGCAGCAGCCCGCGGCCTGACGGTCGAGGTCGTCGAACGCCCCGCCGCGGACTCCCTGCAGCAGGCCGCCGAACTGCTCGGCATCGACCCCGGCGACATCGTCAAGACACTCGTCGTGAAGCGCCACGACGGCGGCTTCCTGCTCGCGCTCGTGCCGGGCGGCCGGAGCATCGCGTGGAAGAAGCTCCGCACCGTCGTCGGGGTGAACAAGCTCTCGATGCCCGACGCGGCGACCGCGCTCCAGGCGTCCGGCTACGAACGCGGCACGATCACGCCCATCGGAGCGACCGGCGACCTGCCCGTCTACGCCGACGAACGCATCGTCGGTCGACGGGTCGCCCTCGGCGCCGGTCGCCACGGCGCGAGTGCCTTCGTCGACGCCGACGACCTCGTCGCCGCGTACGGCGCGACGGTCGCCGACATCACCGACGAGGAACCGCAGCGCGACTGATCGGTCCGGCGACCGACGGATCGCGCCCCCGCACAGCCGTTGCGCCCCGCAGAGTCGGGGCGCAACGACCGCACGGGGGTGCGGGACCAGCAGCGCGCGGCGCGGGACGAGCAGCGCGCGAAGCGCGACCGACGGATCCGTCAGTCCGGCACCTCGGTCCAGTCGCCCTCGGCACCGGCGAACGATCCGGCGTCGATCAGGCACGAATCACCGTCGCAGACCGGCGCACCGCCGGGCGTGACCAGCGTGAGCAGGCCGGGGCGCGCCTCCAGACCGGAGATCGCATCCGGGACCGACGGGGCGGACGGGAGGCCCGCCCCACCCCCGACGGTGACCGTCGCGCCCGTCATCGGGTCGCCGCCACGTCGGCGCTCGCGTCGTCCGCAGCGCGTTCGGTCGCCGAGGCGACCTCGTCCGGAGTCGTCCCGCGCAGCGCGACGACCTGCGTCAGCACCTGCTCGAACGCCGCCGGGTCCTGCGCACCGGAGACGCCGTACTTGCCGTCGATGACGAAGAAGGGGACGCCGTTGATGCCGAAGGCCTGCGCCTGGGCCTGGTCGGCGCGGACGGCTGCGAGCTGGGAGTCGTCGCGGAGCGTGGCGAGGACCTCGTCGCGGTCGAGCCCGATCTCGGCGGCCAGGTCGGCCAGCGTCGCGTCGTCGCCGACGTGCTCGCCGCGCTCGAAGTAGGCGGTGAACAGGCGCTCGACCATGTCGAGCTGCTTGCCGTGCTGCTTGGCGAGGTGGATGACCTGGTGCGCCTTCACGGTGTTCGTGTGGTGCATGGCCTCGAAGTCGTAGTCGAGGCCGACGCCGGCTGCGATGGCCGTCACCTGGTCGAGCATCTGCTGCGCCTGCTCGACGGGCATGCCCTTGTGCTCCGACAGGAACTCGGCCTCGGTGCCCTCGAAGTCGACGGGGGTGTCCGGGCTGAGCTCGAAGGAGTGGTACTCGACCTCGACCGGGCGGCCGTCCGCCGAGGCGCCGAACGCGGCGACGCCGGCCTCGAACTTGCGCTTGCCGATGTAGCACCAGGGGCAGGCGATGTCCGACCAGACATCGACCTTCACGGAGTCGTTCATGCTGATCCCAACGCGGACGCTGCGCGCGCATTCCCGCAGAACCTGGTTCCGGACAGCGCACCGTGGATCTGCGTGTTGCTGTGTCCGGAACCTGGTTCCGACGCGCCGCGACGCCGCGACGCCCGCGAGACCCCTACGCGCCGAGCAGCCGCTGCGCCAGGTAGCCCTGCAGCTGGTCGAGGGCGACCCGCTCCTGCGCCATGGTGTCGCGCTCGCGCACCGTGACGGCCTTGTCCTCGAGCGTGTCGAAGTCGACCGTGATGCAGAACGGCGTACCGATCTCGTCGTGACGACGGTAGCGACGGCCGATCGCACCGGCGTCGTCGAAGTCCACGTTCCAGTTCTTGCGCAGGTCGTCGGCCAGGCCGCGGGCGACCGGCGACAGCTGCTCGTTGCGCGACAGCGGCAGCACCGCGGCCTTGACGGGCGCCAGGCGCGGGTCGAGTCGCAGCACGGTGCGCTTGTCGACGCCGCCCTTCGCGTTCGGTGCCTCGTCCTCGTGGTACGAGTCGAGCAGGAACGCCATGAGCGCACGGGTCAGGCCGAAGGACGGCTCGATGACGTACGGCACGTACTTCTCGTTGGCCGCCTGGTCGAAGAAGCGCAGGTCCTGGCCGGACGACTCGATGTGGTTGTTGAGGTCGAAGTCGGTGCGGTTCGCGACGCCCATGAGCTCGCCCCACTCGGATCCGGTGAACCCGAAGCGGTACTCGATGTCGGCGGTGGCGTCGGAGTAGTGCGCCCGCTCGCCGTCCGGCACGTCGAAGCGGCGGAGGTTTTCCGGGTCGATGCCGAGCTCGGTGTAGAACGCGATCGAGTCGGCGATCCACTGCTCGTAGTGCTCCCCAGCCTCGGCCGGCGGCACGAAGTACTCGATCTCCATCTGCTCGAACTCGCGGGTGCGGAAGATGAAGTTGCCGGGCGTGATCTCGTTGCGGAACGCCTTGCCGACCTGGCCGATGCCGAACGGGGGCTTCATCCGGCTGGTCGTCACGACCTGCGCGAAGTCGACGAAGATGCCCTGGGCGGTCTCGGGGCGCAGGAAGTTCAGGCCCTCTTCGGACTCGACCGGGCCGAGGTACGTCTTGAGCATCCCGGAGAACTCGCGGGGCTCGGTCCACTCGCCGCGGGTGCCGCAGTTCGGGCAGGCGATCTCGGCCATGCGGCCCTCGGGGTCGCGGCCCTTCTTGGCGACGAACGCCTCGATCAGGTGGTCCTCGCGGAACCGGTGGTGGCAGTGCAGGCACTCCACGAGCGGGTCGGTGAAGGTCGCGACGTGGCCGGAGGCCTCCCACACCTTGCGGGGCAGGATGACGGCGGAGTCGAGGCCGACCATGTCGCCACGGCCGCGGACGAACCGCTGCCACCACTGACGCTTGATGTTCTCCTTGAGCTCCACACCGAGGGGCCCGTAGTCCCACGCGGAGCGGGAGCCTCCGTAGATCTCACCCGACTGGAAGACGAAGCCGCGGCGCTTGGCCAGGGCGATGACGCTGTCGAGACGGGTGGGCTGTGCCAAAGAGTGCTCCAGAGGTCGCCGAGCTGGGTGCTCGGTGCGGAAACGGTCCGGGCAAGACTACCGGCGATCGTCGGCCGGGAGGCCCGCCCCGCGTCCGCCCGCAGCGCTCACCTCGCCGACGTGGTCGCCCCCACCCCGCCCAGTGCGGCCGCCACGTCGCTCACGTCGGACTCGTCGTTCCACAGGTGGAACGCGATCCGGAGTCGCCCGGCACGCCCCGACGCGGTGAGTCCGGCGGCGGTGAGGGCCCGGAGGGCCGACCCGTCGGCGTCCGCGAACGTCACGATCGCCTGCCCGTCGCCCTGCCGAGGCGACCCGAGGGCGTCGCACAGCCGATCTGCGAGACCGGTGGCGTGCCTCCAGACCGCCTGCTGGTCGAGCGCGACCGCGTGTTCGAGCGCGGCCACGGCACCGGGCCACGCCTGCCAGGCCGGCGAGACGTCGAAGCGACGGGCGTCGTCGGCCAGGCGCATGTCGGGGCCGTAGCAGGACGACCAGACGTCCGCGCCGGCGTACCAGCCGGCCTGGACCGGGCGGAGCCGACCGAGGGCGGTGTCGGAGAGTGTCATGAAGGCGACGCCGCGCGGTGCGCAGAGCCACTTGTAGGCGTGCGTGAGCGTCACGTCGAACAGTGCCGCGTCGACGGGCAGGACGCCGGCTGCTTGCGTGAGGTCGCAGAGGGTGAGGGCACCGACCCGCCGGGCCGCGGCGACGACCGGGTGAGGATCCGTGACGGCGCCGGTGGCGGACTGCACCGCGGACCACGCGACGAGGGCGGTGTCGGGCCCGACGGACGCGGCGAGCCGGTCGAGCGGGACGTGCCGGACGCGGACGCCTCGGTGCGCCTGGGCGAGGAACGGGAAGACGACCGAGCTGAAGTCGCCGTCGGGCACGACCACCTCGGCACCGTCCGGCAGGGCGTCGGCGACGACCGCAGCCATCACCGAGGTCTGCGAGCCGGTCGCGACATGGGACACCGGCACCCCGACGAGGGCGGCGAACAGCGCGCGGCCCTCCTCGACCAACGCTCCGTAGTGGGCCGGCGAGGTCTCGGCTCGGGACCACGCGTCGAGGTCGGCCCGCTGGGCGGCGATCGTGGCCCGGGTCGGCAGACCGGCGGTGCACGCCGCGAGGTAGCCACGGCCGGCGGGGAAGGAGTCCATGCGGACAGCGTCCCGGCTCGTGCCCCATCACACCAGGCCTGTTCTGTTGTGCAGCCGATAACATCGCGTGATGGACGACATCGATCCCCAGCTGCTCCGGATCCTCCGCGCTGTGGCCGACGGCGGGTCGATCACCCGCGCCGCCGCAGCACTCGGGTCGAGCCAACCCGCGGTCAGCCAGTTGCTCGCCCGGGCCGAGCGGCGACTCGGGCACACCCTGGTGCTGCGGTCCGGGCAGGACGGTCGCGGCGGGCGCGGTGCCACCCTGACGGACGCCGGTCGGGTGCTCGCGGACCACGCGTTGCACGTGCAGGCCGCGCTGACCGCCGCGCGCGAGGACCTCGACGCCGTCGGGGGGCTGACCCGCGGCCGCGTGCGCCTCGCCGGGTTCCCGAGCGCGTCCTCGGCTCTCGTGCCCGCCGTGCTCGCCCGGCTGGCGTCGACGGCTCCGGGCGTGACGACCTCGTACGTCGAGGTCGAACCGCCCGAGGCGCTCGACCTGCTGCGGAGCGGGGAGGTCGACGTCGCCCTGACCTTCACCTACGTCGGCGACGAGGTCGGGTCTGCCCCGGACCCCGGGCTCGTCACGCGGGCACTCGGGCGGGATCCGCTCGCCCTGGTGACGCCGGTCGGAGGCTCGGGCACCGCGGACGCCGGTGTCGTGGACCTCGCGTCGCACCGCGACGCCCGCTGGATCGGCGGCTGCCCCCGGTGCCGCGGCCACCTGCTCGCCTCGTGTGCGACCGCCGGGTTCACCCCGGACATCGTGCTCGAGACCGACAACGCGGCTGCGGTGGTGGGGCTCGTCGCCGCCGGACTCGGCGTGGCGCTGCTCCCCCGGCTGGCGCTCGCGACGACGGTCATCCCCGCCGAGGTCCGGGTCGACCCCGTGGACGACGACCTGGCCCGCCGGGTCGAGGTCGTCATCGCCCGAGGGGCCGAGCGCGTCCCGAGCGTCCGTGCCGCCCTGGACGCGGTGCGGTCGGCGGCACACCTGCTCGACGGGCCGCTGCCCGGCTGATGGTCCCGCTACGCCGTCGGGGCGTCGACCGCACCGCCGTAGCGCCGGTCGCGGCGTGCGTACTCCTCGATCGCGCCCCACAGGTCGGTGCGCCGGAAGTCCGGCCACAGGCGGTCCAGGAACACCATCTCGGCGTACGCCGACTGCCACAGCAGGAAGTTGCTCGTGCGCTGCTCCCCCGAACTGCGCAGGAACAGGTCGACGTCGGGCATCTCGGGCACGTAGAGCCGCTTCGCCAGTGCCTTCTCGGTGACCTGGCTCGGCTTGAGGCGTCCGGCGGCGACCTCTTCGGCCATCCCCCGCACGGCGTCGACGATCTCGTTCCGGCCGCCGTAGTTGACGCACATCGTCAGGGTCAGCACGTCGTTGCGCGCGGTCATCTGCTCGGCACGGTCGAGCTCGTCGATGACGCTCCGCCACAGCCGAGGACGGCGTCCGGCCCACCGCACCTTGACGCCCCACTCGTTCAGTTGGTCGCGCCGACGACGGATCACGTCGCGGTTGAAGCCCATCAGGAACCGGACCTCTTCCGGCGAACGCTTCCAGTTCTCGGTGGAGAACGCGTACGCCGAGATGTGCTTGACGCCGATCTGGATCCCGCCGGCGACGACGTCGAGCAGCGAGGCCTCGCCCGCCTTGTGTCCCTCGATCCGGGTGAGCCCGCGGCCGTTGGCCCACCGGCCGTTGCCGTCCATCACGATCGCGACGTGGTCCGGCACGAACCGGGCCGGGATCGCCGGAGGCGTCTCACCGGTCCAGTCGATCGGGCGGAACGGCTCGGCGTCGTCGGGGCGGCGGGGGCTCATGCGGTGGGTGTTCCTTCCACGGTGCGGGTTCCTTCCGCGGCGGGATCGGGGTCGGGGAGTGCGGGTGCCGGGGTGGAGGCCACCGCGCGTGCTGTCGCCTCGGGTCCGTCGTGGGTCAGCGGCACGGGCAGCGGGTGCTCCGAGCGGTCGACGTGCGGCAGGGACCGGAGCGATCGTTCCAGGTGCCACTGGGCGTAGGCCGCGACCACGCCGGAGGCCCTCGACCGCGTCCGTTCGTCGGTGGCGTCGACGCTCGCCCAGTCGCCGGCGAGCAGCGAGCCGAGCACGCCGAGCGTCGCCGGGTCGAGCCGCGGCGTGCCGGGAGGCGCAGCCCGATCGGCGACGACCCCGCCGAGCTGCACCACGAACGCGGAGTGCGGCCCGGGCTCCCCGGTGACCGCACAGTCGCTGAACGAGGGCGCCCACCCCGCGATGCTCATCGCACGGAGCAGGTAGGAGTCGAGCGTCGCGCTGGAGTGGTGCTCACCGCGCGAGAGCGACCGGAGCGCACCGACGAGCAACAGGTACTGCTGCAGCCCGGCGTCGGCCTCGCTCAGGCGGTCGGCGGTCTCGACCATCGCACTGGCTGCCGTGTAGGCGCCGTAGTCCGCGACGATCTGCGCCCCGTAGGCCCCGAGCGACTCGGCCTGCGTGACGATGTCGAGCGACCGGCCCTCGTAGAACTGGGCGTCGACGACCATGAACGGCTCGAGCCGGCTGCCGAACTTCGACGCCGTCCGCCGCACGCCCTTGGCCACCGCACGGATCTTGCCGTGCTGCCGGCTGAGCATGGTGACGATGCGGTCGGCTTCCCCGAGCTTGTGGGTGCGCAACACGACGCACTCGTCCCGGTACAGCGGCATGCCCCCAGTATCCCCCGCCCCGCCGACACCGCGTGCGGCGCGCAGCGCGCAGCCGCGCGCGCCGCGCGCAGGGGTACCGAGCGGAATCGGGCGTACCTGGTCGAAAGAAACGATCAGGTACGCCCGATTCGACTTGCCATCGCGCGTGACGGGGGAAAGACCGGGCACAGACGGGAGGCTCCCCACCGGGCACGGCCGGTCCGCCGCTGGCGCGTCGGCCCGGAACCGGCCGGCGTGGGCCCAGGTGCAGGACGGACCTGCACCGCGCCTCCCGGTCTGGCCGCGTCTCAGGCGGAGACGAGCTCCGGCGAGTCGGCGCCGGCTGCAGCACCGGCGCGCACCGCGCGGTTCACCGCGGACACGATCGCCTTGAGCGAGGCCGTCGAGATGTCGGCGTCGATGCCGACGCCCCACAGGCGCACGCCGTCGACGTCGAGCTCGACGTACGACGCCGCCTTGGCGTCACCGGAGGCGCTCATCGTGTGCTCCGAGTAGTCGTACAGCGTGACCTGGACGCCCTGCTCGGCGAGGACCTTGAGGAACGCGTCGATCGGACCGGTGCCCACGGCGCCGGCGGTGACGGAGCCCTCGTCGACGCGGAGTGCGACCGACAGCGAGGTCGTGCCGTCGAAGTCGCTCGAGGTCGCCGTCTTGGTGAGCTCGTAGCGGCCCCACTTGTCGTCGTCGGTCGAGGCGGGCAGGTACTCGTCCTGGAACACGTCCCAGATGCGCTGCGACGAGAACTCGCCGCCTTCGGTGTCGGTGTGCCGCTGCACGACGCCGGAGAACTCGATCTGCAGCTTGCGGGGCAGGTCGAGGGCGTGGTCGGTCTTGAGCAGGTACGCGACGCCGCCCTTGCCGGACTGCGAGTTGACGCGGATGACCGCCTCGTACGACCGGCCGATGTCCTTCGGGTCGACGGGCAGGTACGGCACCGCCCACTCGATCTCGTCGATGTCCTTGCCCGCGGCGGCAGCCTTGGCCTTCATCGCCTCGAAGCCCTTGTTGATGGCGTCCTGGTGCGAACCGCTGAACGCCGTGTAGACGAGGTCGCCCGCCCACGGCTGACGCTCCGGCACCGGCAGCTGGTTGCAGTACTCGACGGTGCGCTTCACCTGGTCGATGTCCGCGAACGAGATCTCCGGGTCGATGCCCTGCGTGAACAGGTTCATGCCCAGCGCGACGAGGTCGACGTTGCCGGTGCGCTCACCGTTGCCGAACAGGCAGCCCTCGATGCGGTCCGCGCCGGCCATGTAGCCCAGCTCGGCGGCGGCGACGGCGGTGCCACGGTCGTTGTGCGGGTGCAGCGAGAGGATGACGTCCTGGCGGTGCGCGAGGTTGCGCGACATCCACTCGATCGAGTCGGCGTAGACGTTCGGCGTCGCCATCTCGACGGTGGCCGGCAGGTTGATGATGACCTTGCGGTCGGGGGTGGGCTCGAAGACCTCGAGCACGGCGTTGCAGATCTGCAGCGCGACCTCGAGCTCGGTGCCCGTGTAGGACTCCGGCGAGTACTCGTAGTAGACCGTCGTGTCGTGCTGCAGCGTCGCCTCGGCCGCCTTGCACAGCTTCGCGCCGGCCACCGCGATGTCGACGACACCCTGGACGTCGGTGCGGAAGACGACCTCGCGCTGCACGATCGACGTCGAGTTGTACAGGTGGACGATGGCCTGCTTCGCGCCGTCGATCGCCTCGTACGTGCGCTGGATGAGGTGCTCGCGCGCCTGGGTCAGCACCTGGATGGTGACGTCGTCGGGGATCGCGCCCTCGTCGATCAGGCTGCGGACGAAGTCGAAGTCGGTCTGCGAGGCGCTCGGGAACCCGACCTCGATCTCCTTGTAGCCCATGCCGACGAGCAGGTCGAACATGGCGCGCTTGCGCTCGGCGTCCATCGGGTCGATGAGGGCCTGGTTGCCGTCGCGCAGGTCGACCGCACACCAGCGCGGGGCCCGCTCGATGCGCTTCGTCGGCCAGGTGCGGTCGGGCAGTTCGACCGAGATCTGTTCGTGGAAGGGGACGTACTTGTGGATCGGCATCCCGGAGGGCTGCTGCGTGTTCTGCATCGTTCGTCGCTTTCGTGTGCTCTGGGTGAGGGCGGCCACGACGGACTCCGCGACGAGGTGGGCCGGTGTGTCAGGCCTCGTCGCGGCAGCGAAGGAGGAGGAGTGCCGAGTACATCGAGTCCACGGTAGCACCGGCGGGCTGCTGTGTGACAAGCGCGTCGGTGGTCGGCGCCCGGGTGGTCACGACATGCCGTCGGTCGGTCGCCGAGGTTCCACGAACCGACGCCAGCGCCGCCGAGCGCTGCGGATCGTGGAACCTCGGCGAACGCGAGCGGCGTGGCGGGCGCGGGTGTGGCGGGCGCCGGCGCGGCAGTGGACGCACGGAACGGCGGACGGGAGGCACGGTGCCAGCTGGCACCGTGCCTCCCGTCCGCCGCGTGGTGCGACCAGAGCGCCGCGTCAGTCGACCGCGAGCGCCTCGGTCGGGGGCACGCGCATCGCGCGCCGCACCGGCGCGATCGTCGCGACGACCGCGAGCACGAGCGCCCCGACGACGACGATCCCGATGGTGAGCGGCGGCAACACCGGCGTGACCGGGTGCCCGAGCGACCCGAGCAGCGTCTGCCCGCCGACCCATCCGTAGAAGGTGCCGAGCACGAGCCCCGAGACGACGGCCGCGACGACCATCTGCACGGCCTCGGTCACGATCATCCGGCGGACCTGTGCCCCGGTGAGTCCGAGCACCCGCAGCAGCCCGAGCTCGCGTCGGCGCTGCAGGACCCCGAGTGCCAGCGCGTTGACGACCCCGACGGCGGCGATCACGGCCGAGAACCCGACGATGACGCTGACGACGGCGTTCAGCTGCACGAAGAAGTCGCGCTGCGCCTGCACCATCTCGGTCGTCATCTGGCCCTGTCCCATCTGCTCGAGCTGGGCCTCGAGCACGTGCTGCATGATCCCCAGTGCGACGGCGAAGGTGACGAGCAGGGTGACGCCGATGACGAGCCCGATCGTCGCCCGCGAGGACCGACCCGGCGCACGCATGGCGTTGCGGCCGGCGAGCAGGACGACGGGGTCGTGCGAGCCGATCCGACCGATGAGCTGCAGCACCGGCGGCATCACGATGGTCGCTCCGACGGCGACACCGGCGAACGACACGAACCCGCCGAGGGCAGCCGGCAGCACCGCGATCGGCGAGCTCGCGCTGACCGCGAGCCCGATGAGCATGAGCGCCGCGCCGCCGGCCATGAGCACGATGGCCCAGACCTTGCGGGCGGTGCCCGAGCGGACGTCGTCGTGGCTCGGTTCGATGCTCGAGGACAGCGCCTCGAGCGGGGTGACGGTCAGCACCCGGCGGGAGCCCGCTGCGAACGCTCCCCAGGTCGCCAGGACCACGGCCACGACCGGGAGCACGAGTTCCCACGGCAGGAGCGTGTAGTCGGTGTCGGGCAGGAACCCGTTGCCGCGCAGGACCACCACGAACACCGCGGACAGCCCGGTACCCACGACGGCGCCGATCAGTCCGCCGAGCACTCCGACGACCAGTCCGGTCCGGGTGATCCGGGCCCGGAGCGTGGCGCCGGTGGCACCGACGAGCCGCTGCAACGCGATGATGCGGGTCTGCCCGGCGATGAGGGTCGCGCAGGTGTTGGCGGTGACGATCGCGCCGACGTACAGCGCGATACCGAGGAACAGCCACCCGACGACGGACAGGATCGCCCTGACCGGGCCGAGGTCGGCGAGCCCGGCGGCGCCGAGCGCCTCGGTCACGATGCCCGGGGCGATGACGAGTGCCGAGCCGAACGTGGTGCCGAGCGCCGCGACCAGCACGGTCGGGGCGAAGGAGCGGACGCCGTTCACGCTGCCGCCTCCATCCCCAGCATCGTGGTGGAGATCGCGCCGGCGTCCATCGCCGGGCGGTCGGCGACGACCCGGCCGTCGGCGAGGAACAGGATCCGGTCGGCGTTGGCGGCGGCGACGGGGTCGTGCGTCACCATGACGACGCTCTGGCCCCACTCCTGCACGGCCCCGCGCAGGATCGCGAGCACGTCACGGCCGGTGCGCGAGTCGAGGGCTCCGGTCGGCTCGTCGGCGACGACGACCGCCGGCCGCGAGGCGAGTGCCCGGGCGATGGCGACGCGCTGCTGCTGCCCACCCGACAGCTGGTGCGGCCGGTGCGAGAGCCGGTTGCCGAGTCCGAGCTGGTCGACCAGACGGTCGATCCACGCGCTCTCGTCCTTCGACGGCTTGTGCCCGCCGAGCAGGAACGGCAACCGGATGTTCTCGCTGACGTCGAGCGTCGGCACCAGGTTGAACGACTGGAACACGAACCCGAGCCGGCGGCGACGGAGCTCGGTCAGGTCCTTGTCACCGAGCCCCGTGATGTCGACCCCGTCGATCTCGATGCGGCCCGCGGACACCGCGTCGAGGCCCGCGGCGACGTGCATGAGCGTCGACTTGCCGGACCCCGACGGCCCCATCACGGCGGTGAACTCCCCCGCGCCGATGTCGACGCTGACGTCGTCGAGCGCCGTCACCCGGCGCGCGGCGTCGCCGTAGTGCTTGGACACGTGGTCGAGTCGGATGATCGGAGCGTGGCTGGTGGTCATGCACCAACGATGGCGTCCGGGAGGCCCGCCCCGCGTCCGTCGGGCGGCTCCTGTGGATGAGCCGCTCGGCTCGACTTCCTGTGGACGGGTCATCCAATCGGATGACGTCCGTCAGTCGGCCTTGCTCACCAGCCCGTGCTCGTGCGCGAACACGACGAGGCGCACGCGGTCGCGGAGTCCGAGCTTCGTCAGGACCCGCGAGATGTGGGTCTTCACGGTCGCCTCGCTGACGTACTCGTGCTGCGCGATCTCGCTGTTGCTGAAGCCGCGGGCCGCCAGGTCGAAGATCTCGCGCTCGCGCGGGGTGAGGTCGTCGAACGTCGCCGGCACGGTGGCGGCCTGCTCGACGGAGTCGTCGTAGCGCCGCAGGAGTTCCCGCGTCGCCGAGGCCGCGAAGACCGCGGTGCCGGCGTGCACGGTCCGCACGGCGGCGAGCAGGAACTCGGGGTCGGCGTCCTTCAGCACGAAGCCGCTCGCCCCGGCCCGGATGGCCTTCGCCGCGGCCTCGTCGAAGTCGAACGTGGTCAGGACGAGCACCTTCGCGCCGTCGGTGCCGGCCTGTTCGACGATGTGCGCGGTCGCCGTGATGCCGTCCATCACGGGCATCCGGACGTCCATGAGCACGACGTCCGGTCGGGTGCGCCGGACGAGTTCGACGCCCTCGGCACCGTCGCCCGCCTCGCCCACGAAGTGCAGGTCGGGTTGGGAGCCGATGAGCATCCGGATGCCGGTGCGGAAGAGTGCCTGGTCGTCGACGAGGGCGACGCGGATGCGGCCGTCGGCCGGCGGGGTGGTGGTCATCGGGCGGTGCGCTCCTGCTCGGTCGGACTGATGGTCGGGGCGGGGGCCGACTCGGCGGTCGGGCCCGCAGCCGGGCTCGCGGTCGGGCTCGCGGTCGGTGTGATGCGCCCGCGGGGCATCTGCCCGCTCGCGGGGACGGCGGGCATGCGGACGGCGACCTCGAAGTCGGGGCCACGGACACCGGCGGTCATCGTGCCGCCGGTCATGGTGGCACGCTCGCGCATGCCGACCAGGCCGTGCCCGGTGCCGGGACCCCGGGTGCCGTCGTCGGCGCGGCGGTTCACCACCGCGATCTCGACGGTGTCCGGGCGGTAGGTCAGTGATGCGTGCACCGGTGTGCCGGGCTCACCGTGCTTGTAGGCGTTCGTCAGGCTCTCCTGCACGATCCGGTACACCGCGAGCTGCGTCGTGGTGGGGAGGCCGGTCGGGTCGCCCTCGCGCTCGACCCGGACGTCGAGGCCGACCTGGCGCATCTCGCCGACGAGCCGGTCGATGTCGTCGATCTCCGGCGTCGGGACGGTCCCCTGCTCGTGCCGCAGCGCGCCGAGGAGCTCGCGGACGTCGCCGAGGGCCCGGCGGGCGGTGGTCGAGATGGTGCCGAGGGCCTGGTCCGCGACGGCGGGGTCGGCCTTCAGTGCGTAGCGGGCACCGTCCGCCTGGGCGATGACGACCGCGAGCGAGTGCGCGACGATGTCGTGCATGTCCCGGGCGATGCGCACGCGCTCCTGTTCGACCGCGACCGCTCGGTCGGCACGGGCGGCGTCGCGCTCGGCGAGCAGCTGGGCCTCGCGGCTCATGCTCGCCGACCGGCGGGTGCGGACCACGAGGCCCGCCAACCACGGCAGGAGCAGCAGGAGCAGGACGACGGCGAAGTACGAGACCGTGACCTGCACCGACTCCTGGAACGGGGTCGAAGCGGTGTCGATCGTCAACCGGTTGCGGTAGTCGTCGACGCCGATGTACAGGGCCGCGGTGACGGACCCGACGATCGCCGAGACGAGTCCTGCCAGCCGCACCCGCCGGCTGCCGTAGGCGCTCGTCGTGTAGAGCACCGCGGCGATGAAGGCGTTCGACAGGTCGGGCATCTGGCCCGTGACCATCTCGAAGACCGCGAACACCCAAGCGACGGCCAGTGCGAGTCCGGGCGACAGCCGTCGGAGCGCGAGGGCAGCGGTCATGCCGACGACCGTGACGATCGCGAGCGGGGAGTCCATGCCCCGCGCCGAGGTGATCAGCACGAGCGAGCCGAGCACCACGGCGATGACGACGTCGGTGATGACCTGCGCGCGCAGCATGGGACGGAACACGCGTCCACGGTACGGCGCTCGGCTCACGGGCGCGTCCCTCGTGTGGATGACTCCTGGCGCCGGACGCTCAGAAGCCGAGGCGTCCGAGCTGCTTGGGGTCACGCTGCCACTCCTTGGCGACCTTCACACGGATGTTGAGGTACACGTGCCGACCGCCGAGCAACGACTCGATCTCGACGCGGGCGCGGGAGCCGACGTCCTTCAGGCGCTCCCCCTTGTGGCCGATGACGATCGCCTTCTGGCTGTCGCGCTCGACGAACAGGTTCGCGAAGATGCGCAGCGGCCCGTCGGCGTCGTCGTCCTCGTCCGGCTCGACGATGTCCTCGATCACGACGGCGAGCGAGTGCGGCAGTTCGTCGCGGACGCCCTCGAGCGCGGCTTCGCGGATGAGTTCGCTGATGCGCTCCTCGTCGGTCTCCTCGGTCACGGCCGACGAGTCGTACAGCTGGGGCGACTCCGGCAGCAACGAGGTGATCTCGCCGAGGAGGTCCTCGAGCTGCAGGCCCTTCGTGCCCGACGTCGGGATGATCGAGTCCCAGTCGCGGAGCCGGGAGACGGCCAGCAGCTGCTCGCCGACCTTGTCCTTCGAGGTGCGGTCGATCTTGGTGACGATCGCGACCTTCTTGGCCCGCGGGTACTGGTCGAGGGTGTCGTTGATGAAGCGGTCGCCCGGGCCGATCGGCTCGTTGGCGGGGACGCAGAACCCGATGACGTCGACGTCACCGAGCGTGGACTGCACCAGGTCGTTGAGCCGCTCGCCGAGCAGGGTGCGGGGACGGTGCACACCCGGGGTGTCGACGATGATGACCTGGCCGTCGGGCCGGTGCACGATGCCGCGGATCGCGCGACGGGTGGTCTGCGGCTTCGACGAGGTGATCGCGACCTTCTGGCCCACCAGCGCGTTCGTCAGCGTGGACTTGCCCACGTTCGGACGCCCGACGAACGAGACGAAGCCCGCGCGGTAGGGCTTGCCCGAGGCGGTCGGGGTGGAGTCGGAGTCGGTCATGCGTGCGTGGTTCCCGTCGTGGTGGTGGCGTCGTCGAAGGCGTCCTCGACACCCGCGAGGGCGTGAGTGCGTTCGGCGAGCACGGTGATGAGGTGGCGGCGCTTGCCCTCGACCCGGTCGGCCGTCAGGACGACGCCGGACACCGTGACCGTGTCGCCGGAGACCGCCAGGTGTCCGAGCTCCTTGGTGAGCAGACCGCCGGCGGTGTCGACGTCGTCGTCGTCGAGCTCGATGCCGAACAGGTCGCCGAGCTCGTCGACGGGCAGTCGGGCCGAGATGCGCCAGAGGCCGGGTTCGACCTCGACCCGGTCGACCACGGCGCGGTCGTACTCGTCGGAGATGTCCCCGACGAGCTCTTCGATGAGGTCCTCCATCGTGACGAGACCGGCGACGCCGCCGTACTCGTCGACGACCAGGACCAGGTGGTTCTTCGCGACCTGCATGTGCCGCAGGGTGTCATCGGCGGCCTTCGACTCCGGCACGAACTCGGCCGGACGCAGCAGCCGGGTGACCCGCTCGCTGCCGGACCCCGGTCGCTCGTACAGCGCCCGCGACACGTCACGCAGGTACAGGACGCCGAGGACGTCGTCGCTGTCCTTGCCGGTGACGGGCATGCGGGACACCCCGGCGGCGAGGAACTGCTCCATGCCCGCGGCGAGTGTGTCCGAGCCGTCGACGGTGAGCATGTCGGTGCGCGGCACCATTACCTCGCGCACGAGGGTGTCGCTGAACTCGAAGACCGAGTGGATGAGTTCGCGGTCCTCGTCCTCGAGCACGTTGCTCTCGGTGGCCTCGTCGACGAGGGACAGCAGTTGTTCTTCGCTCGACACCGTCGAGGCGCTGCGGCCGCGGCCCGGGGTCACGCGGTCACCGATCCGGACGAGCAGACCGGCGAGCGGACCGAGCACGATCCGGACGGCGCGGACCAGGCCGCCGGTGGACGCCAGCAGCCGTTCGGCGTGCGCCCGTCCGACGCTGCGCGGACTCGACCCGACGAGCACGAACGACACGGCCGTCATGATCGCGGCGGAGACGATGAGCGCCACCCACCAGCTGTCGAACGCCCGCACCAGGGCGATCGTGACGAGCACGGCCGCGGCGGTCTCGGCGAGCACCCGGAAGAAGTTCAGGGCGTTGACGTGCGCGCCGACGTCGTCCGCGATCGCCTCGAGCGCACGACGACGCTTGTTGCCGCGGGCGATCTCGTCGAGGTCGGCCCGGGACACCACGGAGAGCGCGGCGTCGCTCGCGGCCAGGAGCCCGCCGAGCACGACGAGCCCGAGCGCGACCGCGAGCAGACCGACGACGACGAGCATCGGCTACCGACCCCGGCGCTGGGCCGCGAAGGCCGTCAGTATCTCGCCCTGCAGCCCGAACATCTCGGCCTTCTCGTCCGGCTCGGCGTGGTCGAACCCGAGCAGGTGCAGGATGCCGTGGCAGGTGAGCAGCAGCATCTCGTCGGTGCTGGAGTGCCCGGCGGTCTTCGCCTGTTCCTCGGCGACCTGCGGGCAGAGCACGATGTCGCCGAGCAGGCCGGCGGGCGTTGGGTCCTCTTCGGTGCCCGGTCGGAGCTCGTCCATCGGGAAGCTCAGGACGTCGGTGGGGCCGGGCTCGTCCATCCACCGCACGTGCAGCTGCTCCATCGCGCCCTCGTCGACCAGGACGATCGCGAGTTCGGCGTCCGCGTGCACGTGCATCGCGTCGAGGGCGAACGCGGCGAGGCGCTGGATGGCTGCCTCGTCCACCTCGACCCCGGACTCGTTGTTGAGCTCGATGCTCACCGGTTGCCTCCTCGGGCGTCGTTCTGGGGGTACGGGGGTCGCTGGCGGTCCTGCGGCGGCCGTCCACGGCGCTCGGCACGGTTGGCGCCGTCGGGGTTGCCGACCGGCGCGCTGCCACGGCCACCGGGACGGTGACCGGCCTGCTCGGCGAGGCGTTCCTCGTCGTAGACGGTGTAGGCGTCGACGATGCGACCGACGAGCGTGTGCCGCACGACGTCCTCGCTGCCGAGGCGGGCGAAGTGGATGTCCTCGACCGTCTCGAGGATCCGCGTCACGAGCCGGAGTCCGGACACGTTGCCCGGCAGGTCGACCTGGGTGATGTCACCCGTGACGACCATCTTCGAGCCGAACCCGAGACGCGTCAGGAACATCTTCATCTGCTCGGGCGTCGTGTTCTGCGCCTCGTCGAGGACGACGAACGAGTCGTTGAGCGTCCGGCCACGCATGTACGCGAGCGGCGCGACCTCGACCGTGCCCGCAGCCAGCAGCTTCGGGACCAGCTCGGGGTCCATCATCTCGTTCAGGGCGTCGTACAGCGGCCGCAGGTACGGGTCGATCTTGTCGGTGAGCGTGCCCGGCAGGAACCCGAGCCGCTCGCCGGCCTCGACCGCGGGACGGGTCAGGATGATCCGGGTGACCTCGCGACGCTGCAGGGCCTGGACGGCCTTCGCCATCGCCAGGTACGTCTTGCCGGTGCCGGCGGGGCCGATGCCGAACGTGATGGTGTGCTCGTCGATGGCGTCGACGTAGGCGCGCTGGCCGTCGGTCTTCGGCCGCACGGACTTGCCGCGGCTCGACACGATCGGCGTGCCGAAGGTGTCGGACGGCTTGCGGTCGTCGTCGAGGATCCGTGCCGACATCGGGATGTCCGACGGGCCGATGTCCTGCCCGCGCTTGACCATGCCGACGAGTTCGTCGACGAGCGCCTTCGCCCGCGCGACCTCGCGCTCGGGCCCGGTGAGCGTGACCTCGTTGCCGCGGACGACGACCTTGACGCCCGGGTACTGCCGTTCGACGGTCTTCAGCAGGCGGTCCTGGGGACCGAGGAGCTGGACCATGGCGATGCCGTCGACCTGGAGGGCGACGGAGACGACCTGGTCGTCGTCGGTGGTGGGCTGTGCTGGTTCGTTAGCCGGCAAGGGTGCCTTCCTGCAGTTCACCTGCGAGTACGTGCGCGTGCACGTGGAACACGGTCTGACCGGCGGCTTCGCCGGTGTTGAAGACGAGACGGAACTGGCCGCCGGCGCGCTCGTCGGCGATGCGCTGCGCGGTGGCGACCAGGTGGGCGAGGAGGTCGGGGTCACCGGCCGCGAGTTCGGCGACGTTCGCGTACTGCTCGGTCTTGGGGATGACCAGCACGTGGACGGGTGCCTTCGGGGCGATGTCCTCGATCGCGATCACGCGGTCGTCCTCGGCGACGACGGTCGCCGGGATCTCGCGCGCGATGATCTTGCTGAAGACGCTGGGCGTGCTGGTGCTCATGACTCCATCGTAGAACGCAGGACCGACCTCGGGCCTTCCCTCACCAGCGCCCGAGTCCGGCCTGCAGGATCGCGAGTGCCGCGGGACCGGCGGTCGACGTCCGCAGCACGCTGTCGCCGAGCCGGACCCTGATCGCTCCCGCGGCCTCGAGCCGCTCGAGCTCGGAGCCGTCGATGCCGCCCTCCGGCCCCACCACGAGGGCGATCTCGTCGAGGTCCGCCGTCGGCTCCCAGGTCGCGAGCCGCACGGTCGCGGTGGGGTCGAGCACGAGCACCGCAGCACCGGCACCGAGCGCGGGGACGAGCTGCGCCGTCGTGACGAGCGGCCCGACCTCGGGCACCCGCGACCGGATCGCCTGCTTCGCGGCCTCGTGCGCGATGGCCGTCCACCGCGATCGGCCCTTCTCGACCTTCGGGCCCTCCCACCGGGAGACGCTGCGCGCGGCCGACCACGGAACGATCCGGTCCACACCGATCTCCGTCGACGCCTGCACCGCCATCTCGTCGCGGCCGCCCTTGGCGAGGGCCTGCACGAGCGTCAGCGACGGGACCGGCAGCGGGTCGACGGACAGTGATGCCACGGACAACACCAGCGAGTCGCGGTCGACGGACTCCACCGCTCCGGACACGACGGTCCCCCGTCCGTCCGAGAGCCGCAACGTCTCGCCGACCCGCACGCGCGAGACGGTCACGGCGTGCCGCCCCTCTGCCCCGTCGAGCGTCACGGAGCCACCGACGGCGACCCCGTCGAGCGACTCCACGACGTAGAGCGATGCCATCAGAAGTTGAAGAAGCGGTCGCGGAGCTTGCCGAACATGCCCTGCTGGAACCGGGCGAGCTGCGGCGCCGACGCCTTGTGCGACTTCGCGAGCTGCTCGACGAGCTGGCGTTCCTTGTGCGACAGCTTCGTCGGGGTGACGACCTGCACGCCGACCCGGAGGTCGCCGCGGCCGCTCCCGCGCAGCTTCGTGATGCCGCGGTCCTTGATCACCAGGACGTCCGCGCTCTGCACCCCCGGACGGATCTCGAGCTCGACGGGCCCGTCGAGTCCGTCGATCGTTGTGGTGGTGCCGAGCACGGCGTCGGTCATCGCGACCTCGAGGGTGGCGAGCAGGTCGTCACCGTCGCGGCTGAAGACGTCGTCGTGCCGCACCCGGATCTCCAGGTACAGGTCGCCGGAGGGGCCACCGGCGGGGCCGACCTCGCCCTGGCCGGGCATCTGCAGGCGCAGGCCCGAGTCGACGCCGGCGGGGACGTCGACCGGCACGGTGCGACGGGCGCGGACGCGACCCTGACCCTGGCAGGTCGGGCAGGGGCTCGGGATGACGGTGCCGTAGCCGCGGCAGGTGCCGCACGGGGCGCTCGTCACGACGTTGCCCAGAAGCGAGCGGACCTGGCGCTGGATGTTGCCGGAACCGCCGCAGATGTCGCAGGTGCGCGGGCTGGTGCCGGGTGCGCAGCACGACCCGTGACAGGTCTCGCACAGGACGGCGGTGTCGACCTCGACGTCCTTGTGGGTGCCGAAGACGACCTCGTCGAGGTCGACGTCGATGCGGAGCAGGGCGTCCTGCCCGCGCTCGGCACGGCTGCGGGGACCACTGCCCCGGCCGCCACCACCACCACCGCCGAAGAAGGCGTCGAAGATGTCGCTGAACCCGCCGGCGCCGCCACCGAAGGGGCTGTCGGCCTGGGGCCCGGCGTCGTACCGGCGCCGCTGCTCCGGGTCGCTCAGGACGTCGTACGCGTGCGTGACGTCCTTGAACCGCTCGGCTGCCTCTGGGGCAGGGTTCACGTCCGGGTGGAGCTCACGCGCCAGGCGGCGGTAGGCCTTCTTGATGTCGGCATCGGAGGCGTCTCGCTGGACGCCGAGGACGTCGTAGTGGTCTGCCACGTATCCCTCAGTCGGTTGTGTTCGGTCGGTCGGTCGGTGTTGCAGTCGATCAGTGTTCGCCCAGCAGCTTGGACAGGTACCGTGCGACGGCCCGGACGGCAGCCATGTTCGTGCCGTAGTCCATCCGGGTCGGTCCCAGGACACCCAGGCGTGCCACCTCGCCGCCACCGGCGAGGTACCCGCCGGCGACGATGCTCGTGGCGTCGAGCCCGTACTCGGCGTTCTCGACGCCGATGCTCGCCGCCACCGCGATGTCGTCCACCTGCATCTCCCCGAACAACCGGAGCAGGGTGACTTGTTCCTCGATCGCTTCGAGCACCGGGAAGAGGCCGCCGGAGAAGTCCTGCTCGCTCTTCGCCAGGTTGGCGGCACCGGCCATCACCAGGCGGTCCTGACGGTTCGCCGCGACCTGCTCGATGAGGGTCGCCACGACGACCCCGCCGAGCGCCTGGGCGTCGGGCCGGAGCTGTTGCGGGACCGCACGGAGCGCGGTGGGCACGTCCTGCAGCAGGAGCCCCACGGCCGCGCCGTTCAGCACGGTGCGGAGTTCGGTCAGCAGCGGCTCGTCGAGCGCGACGTCGGTCTCGACGACGCGTTGTTCGACCCGGGCGGTGTCGGTGATGAGCACGACCATGAGCCGGGCGTCGCCGAGGCGCACCAGCTCGACGTGCTGCACCCGGGCGCGCACCATCGAGGGGTACTGCACCAGGGCGACCTGGTTCGTGAGCTGGCTGAGCAGGCGCACGGTGCGGCCGAGGACTTCGTCGAGGTCGTTCGGTGCCCCGAGGAAGGTCTCGATGGCGTGCCGCTGGGCGCTCGTCAGCGGCCGGGCTGCGGCGAGGTGGTCGACGAACAGCCGGTAGCCCTTGTCGGTCGGCACCCGGCCGGACGAGGTGTGCGGCGCGACGATGAGCTGCTCGTCCTCGAGCAGGGCCATGTCGTTGCGGATCGTGGCGGCACTGACGCCGAAGGCGTGCCGCTCGACGATCGTCTTGGAGCCGACCGGTTCGCGGGACGCCACGTAGTCGCGCACGATGGCCTTCAGGACCTCGAGGCTGCGTTCACTGACCACGAGCGCTCCTTCCTGGTCGACCTGGCACTCGGACGTGTCGACTGCTGATCCTACGCCCGCACGACTGCACCCCCGATACGCTTCCGGCATGACCTACGGACAGCAGCCCGGTGGCCCGCAGAACCCCAACGGGCCCCAGTACCCGGGCGGGTACACCCCGCCGCAGCCGATGAGCCCGGAGGACCAGCGCCTCTGGGCCACGCTGACCCACATCGGCGGGATCTTCTTCAACTTCGTCGCCCCGCTCGTGGCGTACCTGGTGCTGCGCGACCGCGGCGGCTTCATCCGCGAGCACACCCGGGTCGCACTGAACTTCCACATCACCGTGGCGATCGCGTACATCGCGTGCGCCATCCTGAGCGTCGTGGTCATCGGCGCGCTGCTGTTCCCGATCGTCGTCGTGCTGACGATCGTCTTCGGCATCCTGGCGGCCGTCGCGGCGAACCGGGGCCAGTTCTACCGCTACCCCCTGTCGATCGAGTTCATCAAGCAGTAGGGACGCCGGTCAGTCCAGCAGCTCCCGCACCACCGCGTCGGCCAGCAGGCGACCCTGCAGGGTCAGGTCGATGCGTCCCCGCACCGCGGCCGACCCGTCCACGAGACCCCGTGCGATGAGTCCCGCGACCCGGCCACGGGCCTCCTGGCGGATCTCGCTCGTCGCGAGCTCTCCGCGGACCCGCGCGGCGAGGAGCAGGCGCTCGACGTAGCGGGTCTCGTCGTCGATGACCTCGCGCCCGGCGGCCGGCGACGCGCCGGACAGCACCCGGTTCGCGTACGCGGCCGGGTGCTTCACGTTCCACCAGCGCGTGCCGGCCACCGCGGAGTGCGCGCCGGGGCCGACACCCCACCAGTCGTGGCCCTTCCAGTACGACAGGTTGTGGCGACTCGCGTGCGCGTCGCCGCGCGCCCAGTTCGACACCTCGTACCAGGAGTACCCGGCGTCCCCGAGCACCTGGTCGGCGAGCTCGTACATGTCGGCGGCCAGGTCGTCGTCGGGGGCGGGGAGCTCCCCGCGCGCCACCATGCGGCCCATCGCGGTGCCGTCCTCGACGATGAGCGAGTACGCCGACACGTGGTCGGGCTCGCACGCCAGCGCGGCGTCGAGCGAGGTGCGCCAGTCGTCGAGGGACTCCCCCGGTGTCGAGTAGATGAGGTCGAGGGAGACGTCGAGCCCCTGCTGCTTCGCGAGGTCGACGACGACCGGCACGCGCAACGGGTCGTGCGTGCGGTCGAGGGTCGCGAGGACGTGCGGGACCGCGGACTGCATGCCGTAGCTGATCCGGTTGAACCCACCCTCGCGCAGTGTCTGCAACGAGGACGCGTCGACCGAGTCCGGGTTCGCCTCGGTCGTGACCTCGGCGCCGGGCAGGATCCCCCACGTGTCGTCGATGGCCCGCAGGATCATCGCCAGGTCGGACGCCGGCAGCATCGTCGGGGTCCCGCCACCGAAGAACACGGTCGACACAGGCCGACGCGGGACGCCGGAGCGGTCGAGCACGGTCGCGGCCCACTCGATCTCCCGCACGGCGTGGCCGGCGTAGTCGTCGCGGCGCACGCCGCGGAGCTCGGACGCCGTGTACGTGTTGAAGTCGCAGTAGCCGCAGCGCACCCGGCAGAACGGCACGTGGACGTAGACCCCGAACGGCACGGCCGCCGGGTCGGAACCGGCGGCGGAGCCCGCCGCGGCTCGCGGCACGATCAGTCCGTCAGCGGGTGCCGGATCGGCGATCGGGAGAGCACTCGGCATGGAGTCCATTGTCCGTCATGATGGACGCATGGAGCACCACCCCGTCCCCACCACGGTCCTGTGGGACATCGACGGCACCCTCGTGATGAACGCGTCGTCCCCGGGCAACCTCTACCACCTCGCGCTCGAGCGTGCGGTCGGCCGCGACCTCACCCTGCGCGTCGGGCACCAGCACGGTCGGACCGATGCCGGGCTCATCGCCGAGCACGTCCGTGCGCACGCGTTCGAGGACACGATCATCCCGACGGTCAGCGGCCACCTCCGCGACCTCACCGCTGAGCGGCACGCCTCGGGCGACCACCGGTCCCCCGTCCCCGGTGCCACCGCGCTGCTCACCCGCTTCGCGGAGCTCGGGTGGCGGAACGGCCTGCTCACCGGCAACTCCGAGTACCGCGCCCGCGTCAAGCTGGCCGGTGCCGGGTTCGACGAGGGCCTGTTCGACTGGGACCACTCCTACTTCGGCGACACCGAGGTGGAGCGCGCGGACGTCACCACCCGCGCGGCGGCGGAGCTCGCCGGCACCCGTGCCGTGATCGTCGGCGACACCCCGCGTGACGGCGAGGCCGCGGACGCCGCCGGCATCCCGTTCCTGGCGGTCGCCACCGGGGTGTTCGACGTCGAGGCGCTGCGGGTCACCAACGCGGTCACGGTCGCGCGGGACTGCCGGGTCGACGCCGCGCTGATCGAGGACGCCATCGCGGCGCTGCCGCCGCTGCGCTGACCCAGCGCGCACGCGCACAAAGCACACGCACGCAAGCACGCGCACGCAAGCAGGCGGGCGCTCGCCAGCACGCGCTCGCCGCTAGTCGCCCCGCAGCGCCGCCAGGTACTGCTCCGCCATCACCTTCTGCTGCCGTCGCAGCAGCGGCGCGACGAACTGCCACTTCCGGCTCGACGGCTGCGAGAACTGCCGGATCTGCAGCCACACGGAACCGTCCGACGTGCGCTCGACGACGAACGACTCCTCGCCGGAGAGCGGGTGCCCCTCGAGCGTGCCGTACGCGAAGCCCTTGCGGTCGTGCTCGTCAATGATCGACACGACCCGCACGGGCGCCTGCACGGTCCGCCCGAAGGCGTGCATCGTGAGCGTCGCCGACGTGCCAGCGGTCACCAGCGGGGTGCCGTCCGGCGCGAACTTCTCGACCCGGGGCGTGCCGATCGAGGCCGGGGCGATCGGGACGCCGTCGTCGTCGAACGTCACCGGGTTGTACCGGACCTCGTCGTCGTCGGGCTGCTCCTCGACGCGCACGCGGATGCCGCTGCGCTCCTGGATCTGCCACGTCAGGGCCTGCGTCACCGCGGTCTCGAACCGCTGGTCGCCGTGCCCGATCCGGGCACGCGACTCGGTGGGGGTGAACCCTTCGGGCGGGTACGTCATGAGGTCCGACGCCTGGGTCGCCCCCACCGCGCCGTAGGTCAGGGCGGTCCGGTAGCTCCCGCGGATGCTCATGCCGCCAGCCTACTTGCGCCTGCCCCGTCGGATCGAACCGATCACCGCTCAGGTCGCGTCGTCCGGGTCGCGTCGTCCGGTTCGCGTGCACCCCGAACTGGAGGCCCGACACCCGCCCGCCCCGCCCCTATCGTTGCAGCGTGCCCCGCTCCACCCCCGCGCCCTGGCGGTCCGTCGACCGTCGGACCGCGACGCTCGCCGCGCTCACGCTCGTCGCCTTCGGCGCCGCCGCACTCGCGCGTGTCCTCGTCGACGCGACGACGGCGAGCATCGGCTCGTCGACGCGGTACGTCACCGTGCCGGCCGCGCAGTGGGACACCTTCGACACCGCGAACGCGATCGCCGCGGTCGGTGCGTGCTGCGCCGGAGCCGGGGTCCTGCTGTTCGGCGCCAGCCTCGTGTCCGCCGTGCGGCGGCACCGGGCCACGCGGATGCCGCAGTGGCTCGGCGCCGTGACGATCGCCCTGGCCCTCGGCGCCGTCGTATCCGGGATCGCCGCGACCCAGCAGACGGACTTCGGTGCGGCCGCCGGGCTGGTCATCCTGCGGACCGCACTGGCGGGACTGGCCGCCGCGAGCCTCCCGGCCCTCTGCCTGGCCGTGCTGCGGGCGCGGGCCGCTCGGACCCGCTGACCCGTCGCTACTTCTTCTTCTCTTCCACGTCGCCGGAGAGCGCTGCGATGAAGGCTTCCTGCGGGACCTCGACCCGACCGATGGTCTTCATGCGCTTCTTGCCCTCCTTCTGCTTCTCGAGGAGCTTGCGCTTGCGGGTGATGTCACCGCCGTAGCACTTCGCCAGGACGTCCTTGCGCATCGCGCGGATGCTCTCGCGGGCGATGATCCGCGCGCCGATGGCCGCCTGGATCGGGACCTCGAACTGCTGGCGCGGGATGAGCTTGCGCAGCCGCTCGGTCATCAGCGTGCCGTAGGCGTAGGCCTTGTCGCGGTGCACGATCGCGCTGAACGCGTCGACCTGGTCGCCCTGCAGCAGGATGTCGACCTTGACGAGGTCGGCCGCCTGGTCGCCGATGGGCTCGTAGTCGAGCGAGGCGTAGCCCTGCGTCTTGCTCTTCAGCTGGTCGAAGAAGTCGAACACGATCTCGCCGAGGGGCATCTCGTAGCGGATCTCGACGCGGTCCTCGCCGAGGTACTCCATTCCGAGCAGCGAGCCGCGGCGCGACTGGCACAGCTCCATGATCGCGCCGACGTAGTCCTTCGGGGCGAGGATCGCCGCGCGTACCATGGGCTCGCGGACCTCGACGATGCGGCCGCCGGGGAACTCGGACGGGTTCGTGACCTCGGTCACGGAGTTGTCCTCGTTCGTGACCTCGTAGATCACGCTGGGCGCGGTCGTGATGAGGTCGAGGCCGAACTCGCGCGAGAGCCGCTCGGTGATGATCTCGAGGTGCAGCAGGCCGAGGAACCCGCAGCGGAAGCCGAAGCCGAGCGCCACGGACGTCTCGGGCTCGTAGACCAGCGCTGCGTCGGAGAGCTTGAGCTTGTCGAGCGCGTCGCGGAGGTCCGGGTAGTCCGACCCGTCGATCGGGTACAGGCCCGAGAACACCATCGGCTTCGGGTCCGTGTAGCCGGGCAGGGCCTCGGTCGCGGGCTTCTGCGCGCTCGTGACGGTGTCGCCGACCTTGGACTGGCGGACGTCCTTCACGCCGGTGATGAGGTAGCCGACCTCGCCGACGGAGAGCCCCTTCGTCGGGATCGGCTCGGGGCTCGACACCCCGATCTCGAGGATCTCGTGCGTCGACTTGGTCGACATCATCTGGACCTTCTCGCGCGGCTTGATCGAGCCGTCGATCATCCGGATGTACGTGACCACGCCGCGGTAGCTGTCGTAGACCGAGTCGAAGATCATCGCGCGGGGCGCGGCCTCGACGTCGCCGACCGGTGCCGGCACACGCCGGACCACCAGGTCGAGGAGCTCGGGGACACCGACGCCGGTCTTGCCGGAGACGCGCAGGACGTCCTCCGGCTTGCCGCCGATGAGCTGCGCGAGCTCGGCCGCGTACTTCTCGGGTTCGGCCGCCGGCAGGTCGATCTTGTTGAGGACCGGGATGATCTCGAGGTCGTTCTCGAGCGCCAGGTACAGGTTCGCAAGCGTCTGCGCCTCGATGCCCTGGGCGGCGTCGACGAGCAGGATCGCGCCCTCGCACGCTGCCAGGGAACGCGAGACCTCGTACGAGAAGTCGACGTGCCCGGGGGTGTCGATCATGTTGAGCGCGAAGGTCTCACCGTCGAGCTCCCACGGCATGCGGACGGCCTGCGACTTGATCGTGATGCCGCGCTCGCGCTCGATGTCCATGCGGTCGAGGTACTGCGCGCGCATCGCGCGCTCCTCGACGACGCCGGTCATCTGCAGCATGCGGTCGGCCAGCGTGGACTTGCCGTGGTCGATGTGCGCGATGATGCAGAAGTTGCGGATCGCGCCGGCCGGGGTCGCGGCGGGCTCGAGCGGAGCGGATGCTTGTGGGCTCACGGTTCCTCAGGTGGGTCGGACGGTCGGCCCAGTCTCCCATGCTTCACCCGCTCTGGAGGCACGGCACGGCTGCGCGACGTGCGATGCGCGCTTGGTGCGCCCTCGCGCCGGTGTGCTGGCCCCGCACGGTGCGAGGTCGGCGGGCCCGTGCGCGGTTGACCGCCCCGTGACCGGATGCTGCGCGGCACGGGGCGAGCATCCTCGCACCAGGTGGAAGACTGCGCACCGTGCGCTGTCGCGCCGACCGGCACCGGGCCTCCTGGCCGCGATCGCCCGTCAGACGGAGGCGTGCGCCGGTGCGGGCAGCACGCCCAGGCCACGGCGGAGGTCGTCGGGGGTGGCGGCCAGGCAGACGCGGACCCAGCCCTCGCCGGTGCGGCCGAACGCGCTGCCGGGCGCGACCGCGACAGCCTCGCGCTGCAGGAGGCCGAGCGCCCACGCCGCGACGTCGCCGTCCGAGGCGTGCGACACGTCGACCCAGAGGTAGAAGGCGCCGCGCGGGTCGAGGTACCGGATGCCGGCGGCGTCGAGGACCTCCTTCGCGACCTCGAGGTTCGCCCGGTAGTGCTCGCGGGCGTCGCGGACCGCGGAGTGGTCCCCCACGATCGCCGCCAGCGCCGCGTACTGGTCGGGCTCGGCGACGCAGCTGATCATCGCCTCCTGCGTGGTGCGCATCGTCGGCCCGAGGCCCTTCGGCGTGACGAGGTACCCCACCCGGACGCCCGTCATCGCGTAGGTCTTGCTCAGCGAGAACGCGGAGAACACCCGGTCGTCCTCGTCGAGCGCGGCCAGGCTGACGTGGCGGGTGCCGTAGGTGAAGTACTCGTAGACCTCGTCGCTGATCACCCACAGGTCGTGCCGCTTCGCGAAGGAGAGCAGCGTGCGGAGGGTGTCCTCGCCGAACACCGAGCCGAGCGGGTTCGACGGCGAGTTCACCACGAGCACGCGGGTGCGCTCGGTGACGCTCGCCGCGAGTGCCTCGAGGTCTGGTTCGAACCCGTGCTGCGGTTCGAGCCGGTACGGCACCGGCGTGGCCCCGAGGATGTGCGCGTTCATCGTGAAGGTCGTGTAGCCGGGGTCCGGCACCAGGACCTCGTCGCCGGGGCTCAGCGTCAGCGTCATCGCCTGGAACAGGGCCTGCGTCGCACCGATCGTCATCCAGATCTGTTCGAGGTCGGCCTCGATGCGGTTCTCGCGGCGGAGCTTGTCGCGGATCGCCTCGCGCAGGGGTGCGATGCCACCGTTCGGCGTGTAGTCGGTGCGGTCCTCGGTCCACGCGCGACGGGCCGCGTCGCCGATGTGCGGTGCCACGGGCACGTCCGGTTCGCCGATCACGAGCATCGTGACCGGGGTGCCGGCGGACTGCAGCAGCGCTGCCTGTTCGAAGACCCTCCGGATGCCGGAGGCGGGCACGGTGTCGATCCGAGGAGCGAGGGATGGCATGCCCGACACCGTATCCGGTGCGTGTTGCCGCGAGATCACGCCGATCCAGCGGTGTTTCGTGCTTTGGTGGCGGGGCGTTCGCCTGGTAATGTTGGTGGCTGGCTTGCGCGTTCCCCGCCCACGGGTGGAACGCGATGCGACCGAGGGCCCCTCTACCCCGCGGTCGCGCCCACCCGTACGAGACGAAGCAGGAGCTACACATGGCGAACATCAAGTCGCAGATCAAGCGCATCAAGACCAACCTCAAGGCCACCGAGCGCAACAAGGCCTACAAGTCGGAGCTGAAGACGTTCATCCGTCACACTAACGACGCCGTTGCCGCTGGCGACAAGGACAAGGCCGTTGCCGCCCTGGCTACCGCGTCGAAGAAGCTCGACAAGGCCGTGAGCAAGGGTGTCATCCACCGCAACCAGGCCGCGAACCGCAAGTCGGCCATCGCGAAGAAGGTTGCGTCGCTCTGATCTCCTGAGCGCTGCACGAAGGCCCCGCACCGAACGGTGTGGGGCCTTCGTCGTGTGCGGGGGCAGTGCGTGGGGCGTGGGCGGTGGGCGTCTGGGTGGCGGCGGCGGCGGGCCGCACGCTTCGTGAGCAGTAATGGTCGGGTGGCCGGTCGGCACTCGACCATTTCTGCTCACCAAGTTCGCGGGTGTGGGCGCGCGACGAGCGCGCGACGACCGGGAGGCGCGGGTCGCCTCAGCGCGCCTCGCCGCGTCGGGCGATGGTGCGGACCATGACCTCGAGTGCGTAGTGCGCGTCGCGCGAGCCGCCCTTCACCGCGGTGTCCGCCTCGGCGATGCTCGTGATCGCGTTCGCGAGACCCGTCTCACTCCACGAGGCGACGTCACGCTGCGCGCGCTGCACCTGCCACGGGGCCATGCCGAGCGCCGACGCCGCCTGACCGCTCGGCCCGCGGAACGCGCTGACCTTCGCCATCGTGCGGATCTTGCTCGCGAACGCCGCGACGATCGGCACCGGTGCTTC
This sequence comes from Curtobacterium sp. VKM Ac-2887, assembly GCF_015350935.1. Classification (NCBI taxonomy): domain Bacteria; kingdom Bacillati; phylum Actinomycetota; class Actinomycetes; order Micrococcales; family Microbacteriaceae; genus Curtobacterium; species Curtobacterium sp. VKM Ac-2887. The sequence continues at coordinate 145,404 of NZ_JADKSB010000005.1, forward strand.
GCCCGTCGCCAGCGCGTGCCGCAACTCGACGATCGCCGGAGCGGACCGTCCGGCCAGGGCGATGTCGGCCACCTTGAACGCGTTCGTCTCGACGCGACCGCCGTAGTACTTGTCGACGACCTTGTCGGTGATCTCCTGCGCTTCGTCCGCCAGGAGCTGCCGACACGCGGCGGCGAGCTCAGCCAGGTCGTCCGCGAAGGCGACCACGAGGGTGCGGACCGCCGACGGCGCGATCTTGCGTCGAGCGGCGCGGAACTCGGCGTTCACGAAGTCGATGCGGTCGGTCTCGCGCTTGAGCTCGTCGCACAGGACCTCGACCCCACCGCCGACCCCGCTGCGGATCGTGTCGAGCAGCTTCTTGCCACGCACCCCGCCGCCGTGACGGAGCACCAGGGTGACGTCGTCGGCCGGGGCCTGCAGGTACGAGATGGTCTCGGTGATGAAGGCGTCGGTGCACTTCTCGACGTTGGTGACCCGCACGAGCCGCGGCTCGCCGAACAACGACGGGCTGGCGAGGGTCGCGAGCAGCCCGGGAGCGTACTGGTCGGCCTCGAGGTCGTGCACCTCGAGCGCCGGGTCCTCGCCCACGAGCAGGTCCTTGAGCACACTGCTGGCCCGGTCGGCCAGGAACGCCTCGGGCCCGGTGACGAGCACGACCGGGGCCGGCCGGATCCCCGACCAGGGGACTTGGTCGATCTTCGCTGCGGCGCGCGCGGGCTTCTTGGCGGGCATGCGGTCCTTCCGGTGGTGCCGACCCGGACGGTGCCGGTGCGACGAGTGCTCCGACGATCCTACGGGCGGCCACCGACGGCGTGCGCTCCGTCCACACCCGCAGGTCGTCGGCCGCCGCCCGACCCACCACGACGGTGCCGAGTTCGTCGGTCCGGTACGCGGCGGTCCCCGACGATGCGAGCATCGACAGCGCCGACCGAGTCGGGTGGCCGTAGGTGTTGTCCGCGCCGACGCCGACGAGTCCGACACGGGCCGCGAGCTGCCGGTACAGCAGCGGGTCCTGGTCGGCCGAACCGTGGTGCGAGACCTTCACGATGTCGACGGGGTCTGTTGGCAGCGCACCGCCGGAGCGGACCCGACGCTGCGCGGTCTCCCCCAGGTCACCGAGGAACACCCCGGACAGGCACGTCGGGCAGTCGGCACCTGGCGGCGGCTCGGTGACGAGCACGATGCTCGCGTCGTTGCCGGCGTCCGGGCTGCCCGCGCGCGGCCACACCACACGCCAACCGAGCGGCCCGAGCACGCCGGACACCCGGTCGTCGGCCTGCCGGACGTCGACGCCGCCGCGCTGCAGGTCCTGCACGACGCGGCTGTCCGACGCACGGCCGACCGGTCCGACGAGCGCCGTGTCGACGATGCCCGCGACCTCGTCGACCGCCCCGACGTGGTCGCGGTCGAAGTGCGTGAGGACGAGCAGGTCGATCCGGCGGACCCGCAGCAGGTCGAGGCACGCCCGGAGGCGGTCCGGGTCGTCCCCGGTGTCGATCAGGGCCGTGCTGTCGCCGCCACGGACCAGCACGGCGTCACCCTGTCCGACGTCGCACGCCGCGACCGCCCAGTCGCGCGGGACGGTACCGCGCACGACCAGCACGGGAACCGCGACGGCGGCGACACCGACCACGACGACGACTCCTGCGACGAGCAGCAGGCGGCTCCGCGCCGTCGGAGTGCTCAGCACGGCGACCGCGAGGCACGCGCTGACGACCACGGCGCCGACCACTCCGACGGTCCCACCCGGCCACGGCGCCGACGCGTACGGCAGCAGCGCTGCGCCGCGGGCGATGCCCCCGACCGCCGACGCGGGGGCCCAGGCGACGGCTGCCAGCACCGACCCACCCCACGGCCAGACCGGCGCGAGCAGACACGCACCGAGGCCGACGACGGTGACGATCGGTGCCAGGGGCTCGGCCAGCAGGTTCGCCGGCACCGCGTAGGTCGGCAGCGCCGCGGACAGCGGGATCGTCACGGGCCAGCAGGCGACCTGTGCTGCCACCGGCACGGCGAGGGCGGCGGCCGCCGGGGTCCACAGCCGTCGGGCGAGGAGCCTGGTGAGCGGTGGCCCGAGCACCACGATGCCGGTCGTGGCGAGCACCGACAGCGCGAACCCGAACGACCGCGCGAACCAGGGGTCGACCACCAGCATGCCGATCGCGGCCAGGGCGATGAGGGGCACGCCGCGCACGGGGCGGCCGGACAGGTGCACGACCAGCACGACGACCGCCATCACCGTGGCCCGGACGATGGACGGGTCTGGCCGCACGAGCACCACGAACGCGAGCAGCACGGCGACGGCCGACGCCGCCCGGAGCCCCCGAGGCATTCCGCAGAGTCGCCCGAGCACCACGACGAGGCCGACGATCACCGCGCAGTTCGCCCCGGACACCGCGGTCAGGTGGGTCAGCGCCGAGGTCTCCATCGCTGCCTCGGTCGCGGCGTCGAGGCCGGACCGGTCGCCGATCGCCAGGCCACGCAGGAGCGCAGCCCCGGGCTCGGGCAGGTCCGCCGTCGCACGGACGAAGGCCCGGCGCGCGGTGTCGGTGGCTCCGAGCAGTCCCCCGGGTGGCTCGGTGGCGGGCACACCCCGGAGGAACAGCACGAACGCGGTCGCGGAACCGGGGACGTCGGCCTCGAGTGTCCCGGAGCCGGTCATCCTCGTCCCCGCGGCCAGCACGAGGTCGTGATCGTCACCCGATGGCACGAGCGCACCGTCGCCCGGCGGCACGAGCCGGACCGGTACCCGGAGCGCACGCACCGTGTCGGCACGCTCGAGCGTCGCGAGGACGGAGCGGTCACCCGGGCCCAGGTCGCGCGACAGGACTGCGTCGAACGACACGGTGCCCGACCCGGAGGCGAGGGCGCGGAGCACCTCCGGCGTTCGTCGGGTCTCCCCCACGGTGACCGACACGGCGAGCAACGCGGTCAGCGCCGCCGCGACGAGCACCGGGCCGGCACCGGCGGTCACGGTGCGGCAGCGGCGGCCCGAGCGACGACGACTCGCGACGATCGCAGTCCCTCCGGCGAGCACGGCCAGCACGGCGGCCACGATCCCGACCACGGGCGCTGCCGCGGGGCCCCCGACGAGCACGGTCGTCACGATCCAGGTGATCGCCACCGGCACCGCAACCCGCAGGTCCGTCGCACTGGGTCGCAGCTGCACGGGCACGGCTCAGACCCGCACGCGGTCACGCAGCTCCGCGAACCGGACGTCGCCGATGCCGCTGACGTCGAGCAGGTCCTCGACCGCGGTGAACCGGCCGTGTTCGTCGCGCCAGGCGAGGATCCGGCCGGCCAACCCCGGGCCGATGCCGGGCAGGGTCTCGAGCGCAGCCTGGTCGGCGCTGTTCAGGTCGACGACGGCGTCGGCGCCGGTTCCCGCGGCACCCGCGGCACCCGTACCGTCGTCAGCGCCGCTGCCCGCCGCGGCCGCACCGCCGTCGACCGGATCGAGCGCCGCCGGGACCTCGTCCTCGCCCACGCGCGGCACGTACAGCCGCTCGCCGTCGGTCAGGACCCGCGCCAGGTTCAGTCGGTCCAGGTCCGCATCCGCCGTCGCGCCGCCGGCCCGCTCGATCGCGTCGGTCACCCGGCTCGACGGCGGCAGGCGCACCACGCCGTCGCGCTCGACCGCCCCGAGCACGTGCACCACCACACGCGCCGCACCAGACCCAGCGGTCGGCACCCCGGCGGTGGGCGCACCGGCGGTCGGCACGCCGGCAGCCGGAGGGCCGACAGTCGGCGCGCCGGCGGTGGGCGCACCACTGACGACGACCCCGCCCGCCCCTGCACCACCACGGCCCGTCAGCGACCCGACCAGGACCACCACCAGCGCCACAGCCACAACGACCCCGGCCAGCACCACCGCGGCCCGCGGCGACAGCACCAGTCGCGACCAGAGCACGCGTCCCGATGCGGGCGCGCCGTCCACTGACCGAGGGTCCGGTGACGAGGGCGACGACATGCCCCGAACGCTACGGAGCCCGGCCGATCGGCCGGGCTCCGGAGTGCTGGTCTGTGGACAGGTGCGTCGGACGCCCACCCTGTGGACGGCCAGACGCTCACCCTGTGGACGGCCAGACGCCCACCCCGTGGACGGCCGCGCCGCCCGAGGGCTACCCCTTGATGGCGATGTTCACGAGCTTCGGCGCCCGCACGATGACTTTCACGATCTCGCGGTCACCGATGTACCGCTGCACGTTCGCCGAGTTCCGCGCGAGTGCCTCGAGCTCGGACGGCTCGATCGACTTCGACACCTCGAACGAGTCGCGGACCTTGCCGTTGACCTGGACGACCGCGGTGAGGGTCTCCTGCACCAGCAGCGTCGGGTCGGCCTTCCGCCAACCGTGCAGCGCGACGGTGGCCTCGTACCCGAGCTGCTCCCACATCTCCTCGCCGGTGTACGGCGCGAACACGGCGAGGCCGAGCGTGACGGTCTCGACGGCTTCGCGCACGGCGGGGTCGGCGGCACCGGGGCCGCTGTCGATCGCTTTGCGCGTCACGTTGACCAGGTCCATGAGCCGTGCGATCACGACGTTGAACTTGAACGACTCCATCAGGCCCGGCGCATCGGCCAGGAACCGGTGCGTCACCTGGCGCAGGGCGCGGTCGCCCTCGGCCCAGACGACGTCGGGGATCGACGTGACGTCGGTCGCCAGGCGGTAGGCGCGGGCCAGGAAGCGTGCCGAGGCGGACGGCGAGACGTCCTCCCAGTTGATGTCGTCCTCGGGCGGGCCGGCGAAGCCCATCACCAGGCGGATCGCGTCGACGCCGTTCGCGTCGAGCTCGTCGCCGAGCGAGACGCCGCCCTTGGACTTCGACATCTTCGAGCCGCCGGACAGCACCATGCCCTGGTTGAGCAGTGCCGAGAACGGCTCGGTGAAGTCGAGGTAACCGAGGTCGAAGAGCACCTTGGTGACGAAGCGCGCGTACAGCAGGTGCAGGATCGCGTGCTCGATGCCGCCGATGTACTGGTCGACCGGCGCCCACTTGCGAGCGACGGCGGGGTCGAACGCCTGGGTGTCGTCGTTCGCCGCCAGGAAGCGCAGGAAGTACCACGACGAGTCGACGAAGGTGTCCATCGTGTCGGTGTCACGAAGCGCGGGCGTCCCGTCGACGGGGTTCGGGACGTTGACCCAGTCGGTCGCTCCGCCGAGGGGCGAGGTGCCCTTGGGCTTGAGGTCGAGCCCCTCGGTGTCGGGCAGGCGCACCGGCAGCTGGTCGAGCGGCACGGGGTGCTCGCTGCCGTCGGCGCCGTGGATGATCGGGATCGGCGTGCCCCAGAAGCGCTGGCGCGAGATGAGCCAGTCGCGCAGGCGGTAGGTCTTGGCGGCGCGACCGGTCCCGCGCTCCTCGAGCAGGGAGATCGCGGCGGTGATCGCGTGCTGCTTCGACATGCCGTCGAGGGGGCCGGAGTTCATCATCCGGCCCTGACCCGTCAGCGCCTCGCCCGTGGTGGCGGGGTTGAGGTCGGGCAGCTCGGTGTCCTCGGTGATCACCGGGATCGCTCCGGTGACCGCGGCGTTGGTGTCGACGACGACCTTCACCGGCAGGTCGAACGCCCGGGCGAAGTCGAGGTCGCGCTGGTCGTGCGCCGGCACGGCCATGACCGCCCCGTGGCCGTAGTCGGCGAGCACGTAGTCGGCGGCCCAGATCGGCAGGCGCTCCCCCGTCAGCGGGTGGATCGCGAAACGGCCGAGCGGCACACCGGTCTTCGGGCGGTCGGCGTTCTGCCGGTCGATCTCCGACGTCTTCTGCGTGGCGACGAGGTAGGCATCGAAGTCCGCACGGACGGAGGAGGACGCAGAAGCGACCAGCGACGCCGCCAGGTCCGAGTCCGGTGCGACGACGAGGAACGTCACGCCGTGGATCGTGTCGGGGCGCGTCGTGAACACCGTGACGGGCTCGTCACGGCCCTCGATGACGAAGTCGACGTCGGCGCCGACCGACCGGCCGATCCAGTTGCGCTGCTGCGCGATGACCTTGGCGGGCCACCGTCCCTCGAGCTGGTTGAGGTCGTCGAGCAGGCGGTCGGCGTACTCCGTGATCTTGAAGTACCACTGCGTGAGCTTCTTCTTGACGACGACGGCACCGGAGCGGTCCGAGGTGCCGTCGGGCAGGACCTGCTCGTTCGCGAGCACGGTCTGGTCCACCGGGTCCCAGTTGACCCAGCTGTCCTTGCGGTACGCCAGGCCCTTCTCGTACATCTTCAGGAACAGCCACTGGTTCCACTTGTAGTACTCGGGGTCCGAGGTGTGGATCTCGGTGCTCCAGTCGAACGACGGCGCGTAGCGCTTGAAGGACGCCTTCTGCTGCGCGATGTTCGCGTAGGTCCAGTCCTTCGGGTCCACCCCGCGCTTGATCGCGGCGTTCTCGGCGGGCAGGCCGAAGGAGTCCCAGCCGATGGGGTGCAGGACGTTGAAGCCCTGCTGGCGCCAGTAGCGCGCCACGAAGTCGCCGAGGGCCCAGTTCTCGGCGTGCCCCATGTGGAGGTCGCCGGACGGGTACGGGAACATCTCGAGGATGTACTTGCGCGGACGCGTGTCGTCCAGGTCGGTGGTGAAGAGCCCGAGCTCTTCCCAGCGGGGCTGCCACTTCTCCTGGATACGACGGAAGTCGTAGGCGTTCGGGTCCTCGGCGTGCTGCTCGGTGGTCACGGACGTCAACGATACAAGCCGGGAGGCCCGTCCAGCGTCCGCCTGTCGGGTCATCCGACGAGCAGGCGGCCGGCGGCCATCCGCAGGGTGCGGTCGACCAGGTCCGCCCGGACCGGCACGTGCGACACGATCACGACCGTCCGTCCCGCTGCGCGGGCCGTCGTCACGAGGTCGTGCAGGACGGCGTCGCCGAGGTCCGGGTCGATGTCGGCCGTGGGTTCGTCGAGCACGAGCACCGGGAACGCGTGCAGGAGCGCGCGCGCCAGGGCGAGCCGGTGCGCTTGTCCGCCGGAGACGAGGCCACCGCGCTCCCCCACCGACGCATCGAGCCCGCCGCGACGTCCGACCCACTCGCCGAGGCCGACCCGGTCGAGCACGGCGAGCAGCTCGTCGTCGGTCGCGGTCTCGCGGGCGAACAGCAGGTTCTGTCGCACGGACTGGTCGAACACGAACGGGTCCTGCTCGATGAGCCCGATGCGGGCACGGACGGCGTCGGGGTGCATGTCCTTCGCCGAGACCCCGTCGAGCGTGTACGAGCCCTGGTGGTCGACGAACCGGACGAGCGCGTCGACGAGGGTGGACTTCCCCGCGCCGCTCGGCCCTTCGAGCACGACGACCTCGCCGGGGTGCAGGTCGAGCGAGACCCCGTCGACCGCCGGCGTCGTGGCTCCGGGCCACTGCACGGTCAGGTCGCGCACCGCCACGGTGACCGGACCGAACACCGCCAGTTCGGCCGGGTCGGCGTCCTGCTCGGGTTCGGGCACGATGCCCGCGGGCACCCGGGCCGGGACGACCTGCTCGACCCGCTCAGCGGCGGCGCGCACGCGGCGCAGCGTGAGGACGGCGAGCGGGACCCCGCCGACGACCTCGAACAGGGCGAGCGGCACGAACACGGTCAGCGCCCAGAGCGGTCCGTCGAGCGCCCCGGACACCACGACCGGTGCACCGACGGCCAGGATCCCGATGACCGCGCCGCCGCCGACCAGCCCGACCAGGGCACCGACGAGCGCCTCGACCGTGCCACGGCGGCGCACTGCACGGGTGACGCCGGCGTCGAGACGGGCGATGTGCGCCAGCCGCTCGTCGAGGGTGCCGTAGGCCGCGAACACGTCGAGCGTCCGCACGGTGTCGAGCACGAGGTCGGCGACCCGACCACGTTCCGCCGCGGTCTCACGGTCGGAGCGCTCGGCGATCGACCGTGTCACGACCGACCCGAGCAGCGCCGCGACCGCCAGGCCGAGCAGGAGCACGAGGGCGGCCGGCACCGACACGATCGCCACCGCGACGACGGACAGCAGGGCGACGACCCCGGCGGACACCAGCGGCCCGACGACGCGGATGGGCAGGTCCTGCAGCCGGTCGGTGTCGGTGACCAGGCGGGTCATCAGGTCGCCACGGCCGGTGCTGCCGAGCCCTGCCGGTGCGACCGAGGCGAGCCGCCGGTACATCTCGGTGCGCACCACCGCGAGCTGCCGGAAGGACGCGTCGTGCCCGGCGAGCCGGTCGACGTAGCGCAGCGCCGCACGCCCGAGTGCGAACGCCCGCACGCCGACCATCACGAGGGTCAGGTAGAGGATCGGCGGGTGCTCCGCGGCACGGGTGATGAGGTAGCCGCTCGCGGCGAGGAGCGCCACGGCGCAGACCGCACTGAGCGCGCCGGCGGCGACCGCCTTCGCCCAACCCGACCCGTGCGGCATCGCGAGCCGCAGGACGGACGCTCCACGGGCCTCCCGGGACAGCACCCGCTGCCGGCTCATGCGCGCACCCCCGTCCGGACGGTGACAGACCCACCGGTGCCGATGTCGACCCGGACGTCGGCCGCGGCCACGACCGCCGGTCGGTGGCTGGCCACCACGACGACCGCGCCGTCGGCCGCCAGGCCGCGGATCGCGGCGACGACGTGGGCCTCGGCCTCGGCGTCGAGCGCCGACGTCGGTTCGTCGAGCAGGACCAACGGCGTGCCGACGCGGCGGGCGCGGTACAGCGCCCGCGCGACGGCGACGCGCTGCGCCTGGCCGCCGGACAGTCCGCTGCCACCGGCGCCGATCGGGAGGCCCGGGTCGACCCCCAGCCCCGCGTCGCGCAACGCGGTCTGGACGTCCACGGCGTCGGGGGTCGCGCTGAGCGCGACGTTCTCGGCGACGGTCCCGCGCACGAGGCGGGGTCGCTGGTCGGCCCAGGTGGTGCGGCCGGCGGCGGTCGTACCGGCGGCGCCGGGGACGACCACGGTGCCGTCGTGCGGCAGGACGCCGCGGAGTGCGGCGATGACGCTCGACTTGCCCGAGCCGCTCGGGCCGGCGAGCACGACGACGGTGCCGGGGTCGGCGTGCAGGTCGAGCGGGCCGATCACCACGTCGGGCCGGCGGACGGTCAGACCGTGCACGGCCAGCGCCGCGGCAGCCGGAGCGGTCGCCGCGGGGTCCGTGTCGTGGTGCGGCGCGGGCTCCGTGTCGTCGTCGAGGACGTCGAGGACCGCTGCCGATGCCTCGACGCCGTCCTGGGCGGCGTGGAAGTCCGCGCCGACCTGGCGGATGGGGGCGAACGCGTCGGGGGCGAGGACCAGGACGAACATCGCGGCGCCGAGCCCGAGCGAGCCGTCGACCAGCCGGATGCCGATCGACACCGCGACGAGGGCGACGGACAGGCTCGCGGCGAGCTCGAGCGCGAACCCGCTGACGAACGACAGCCGGAGCACCCCGAGCGTGCCACGACGGTACTCGTCCGTGACGGCGCCGATGCGGCCGACCTGGCGCCGGGCGCGACCGAACACCTTGAGGGTGGCCAGGCCCTCGACGGCCTCGAGGAAGGCGCCGCCCAGCTTGGCGAGGGCGTCGGACTGCTTCCGCTGCAACGACTGGGTCGCGAGTCCGATCAGGATCATGAACACCGGGATGACCGGCAGGGCGAACAGGATGATCAGCCCGCTCGTCAGGTCACCGAGGCCGATCGCGACCAACAGCAGCGGTGTGGCGATCGCGGTGAGTGCGAGCTGCGGCAGGTAGCGACCGAAGTAGGCGTCGAGCGCGTCGAGGCCCGGCCCGAGGGTGGTGGCGAACCCCGCACTCGACCGGCTCGCCAGCCAGGACGGACCCCGCTCGGCGGCGCGGGCGAGCACCGTGGTGCGCATCTCGCTCTTCACCTTCGCCGCGGCGCGGGCCGCCAGGTCGTCGGTCGCCCAGGCCGCCACGGCACGGAGCACGAACGCGCCGCCCAGCAGCGCGAGCGCCTGCCCGAAGGCGCTCGGGACACGGCCGTCCTGGACCGCGTCGATGCCGAGGGTCACGGCGGCGGCGATCCCCCACGCGATCGCGATGGTCGCGACCGTGCGGAGGACGCCGGTGCCGGCGGCCGCGACGATGAAGCCGCGCGCCGTCCGCGACAGGCGCAGGAGTCGCGGGTCGAGCGGCTTCACCGTCGCCTGCCTAGTGCGCGGCCTGGGTGACCTGGGCCCGCGAGACACGCTTGCGGAACACCCAGTACGTCCAGGCCTGGTACGCGAACACGAGGGGCACGAAGATCAGCGCCACCCAGCTCATCACCGTCAGCGTGTACGAACCGCTCGAGGCGTTGTACACGTTCAGGCTGTTCGCCGGGTCGTTGGTGGCGGGCATGACGTCCGGGAAGATCGCCGTGAACATGGCGAGCACGATCGCGGCGATGGTGACGGCCATGAGCGTGAACGCCCGGCCCTCCTTGCCCCAGGCGTTGCACAGCACGGCCAGGACGAGCGCGAGTGCCGCGACCACCGAGAGCACGAGCGAGGCCGGAGTCGCCCGGACGAACGCCATCCAGACCAGGAACGCGGCACCGACGACGATCGTCAGGATGCCGGCCCGGGTCGCCAGGCGCTTCGCCCGCTCGCGGATCTCGCCCTCGGTCTTCAGCGCCACGAACACGACGCCGTGCGTGAAGAACACCAGCAGCGTCGCCACGCCGGTCAGGAGCGCGAACGGGTTGAGCAGGTCGAAGAGCGTGCCCGTGTAGTTGTGCCCCGAGTCCATCGGGATCCCGCGGACGACGTTGCCGAACGCGACGCCCCACAGGAAGGACGGCAGGGCGGACCCGACGATGATCATCAGGTCGAAGCGACGCTTCCACTCGAGGTGCTTGTTCTGGTGCCGGTACTCGAACGAGACACCCCGCAGGATCAGCGCCGCGAGGATGAGCAGCAGCGCCAGGTAGAACCCGGAGAACATCGTCGCGTACCACTCGGGGAACGCCGCGAACAGGCAGGCGCCGGCGACGATGACCCACGTCTCGTTGAGGTCCCAGACCGGGCCGATCGTGTTGATGAGCACCCGACGGTCGGTGTCGTCCTTGCCCAGGAAGGGCAGGGACATGCCGACCCCGAAGTCGAAGCCGTCGAGAACGAAGTAGCCGACGAAGAACACGCCGACGATCGCGAACCAGAGGACAGGCAGATCCATCTCAGTACACCGTCACTTCGTGCTTGACCTCGCCGGTCTCCTCGTCCACCTCTGCCGGAGCGGCAGGGCCCTCTTGCGCGACCTTCTTGATGAGCTTGAACTCGACCACCGCCAGCGAGCCGTAGATCACGGTGAACACGACGAGCGAGATGAGGACCTCGAGCCCGGTCACGTTCGGCGAGACGCCGTCGCTGGTCTTGAGCAACCCGAACACGAGCCACGGCTGGCGACCCATCTCGGTGAAGATCCAGCCGACGATCATCGCGGCCATCGGGAGCGGGACGGTCCAGGTGGCGACGCGCCAGATCCAGCGCTTCGTCGGGAACCGGCCCTTGCGGGTCAGCCAGAGGCCGGCGAGCGACACCATGACCGCACCGACGCCGAGCGCGATCATCCAGCGGAACGACCAGTAGGTGACCCAGATGATCGGCTTGTAGTCGCCGGGCCCGTACACCTGGGTGTACTGCGCCTGCAGGTCGTTGATGCCCTCGACCGTGCCGTTGAAGGTGTGCGTGGACAGGAACGACAGCAGGTAGGGCACCCGGATCGAGAACAGTTCGTGCACGCCGTCGGGGGTGCCGAGCGTGAAGATCGAGAACGAGGCGTCCTTGCCGGTCGCCGTGTTGTAGAGCGCTTCGGCCGCGGCCATCTTCATCGGCTGGGTGTCGACCATGGTCAGGCCGAGCTGGTCGCCGGTGAGCACCGTCAGGGCCCCCGCAGCCACCATGGTCCACATGCCGAACTTGAGCGCCGGCATCATCGTCTCGAGGTTCTGGTTCCGCGCCAGGTGGTAGGCGGCGACCGAGATGATCACTGCTGCGGCGACCATGAAGCAGGCGAACAACGTGTGCGGGAAGGCGGCGAGGGCGACCTTGTTGCCGAGGACCGCCCAGATGTCGGTGAGCTCCGCGCGGCCCTTGGCCTCGTTCATCGAGAAGCCGACCGGGTGCTGCATGAACGCGTTCGCGGCGATGATGAAGTACGCCGACATGATCGTGCCGGCGCTGACGCACCAGATGCTCGCCAGGTGCAGTCCCTTCGGCAAGCGGTCCCAGCCGAAGATCCAGACGCCGATGAACGCGGCTTCGAAGAAGAAGGCCAGGATCCCCTCGAGCGCGAGCGGGGCGCCGAAGACGTCACCGACGAAGCGCGAGTAGTTCGACCAGTTCATGCCGAACTGGAACTCCTGCACGATGCCCGTCACGACGCCCATCGCGAAGTTGATCAGGAAGATGCGTCCGAAGAACCGGGTCAGCTGCAGGTAGTGCGCGCGACCGGTCCGGTACCAGGCGGTCTGGAACACGGCCACCACGGCGGCCATGCCGATCGTCAGCGGGACGAAGAGGAAGTGGTAGATGGTCGTCAGACCGAACTGCCACCGCGACAGGATGAGCGGGTCGAGGAGGTCGGTCATGCGGCACTTCCCAGTCGGGTCGCCGCGCGCAGTCGGTGCACGTCAGTGTCTTCCTGTGGAACGGATACATCAGATGTCACAGCCGTTGGGACTCTTCAACGGTACCGCGTCACCACCGACTTCGACAACTTGTAGAAATGTTCCGTGCACGAACGTGCAAGGGTGTTGCACGGCACAACCGTGCGGCACGGATGTGCCGATTCCCGCTCCGCCGAACGACGAGAGGCGCCGGGCAGTTGCCCGACGCCTGTCGTCTAACGCACGAGGACTGCTGTTACAGCAGGCCCTCGTCGGTCAGGAACTCCTTGGCGATGGTGGACGCCTTCTCCTTGTCCGCCGTGCTCTTGGTGTTGAGCTCGATCAGGGCCTCGGGCGTCAGCTTCTCGTTGACCGAGTCGATCGCGTCCGCGGCCTTGTCGTTCACCTTGTCGGAGACGACGGGGATGACGTTCTGCGGCAGGATCAGGTTCTCCGGGTCCTCGAGCGTGACGAAGTCGTTCGCCTTGATGCTCGGGTCGGCGCTGTAGATGTCGGCGAGCTGGACGGTGCCGTCCTTCAGCGCCTTGACCGTCAGGGCTCCGCCGGAGTCCTCGACCGCCTTGAAGTCGACGTCGACGCCGTAGACCGACTTCAGGCCCTTCGGACCGTACGGACGGGTCTGGAACTCGGAGTTCGCGCCGACGGTGAGCTTCGACGTGACGTCCTTCAGGTCGGCCAGGCTCGTCACGTCGTTGTCCTCGGAGAACTTCTTCGTGACGGTGTAGCTGTCCTGGTCGGTCGCCTCGGCCTCGTCGAGGACCCGGAGGCCCTTCGGCAGCGCCGTCTCGAGGCCGTCGTCGATCTGGTCGGCGGTCTTCGCCGTGGAGTCCTTGTCGAAGTACTGCAGCAGGTTGCCGCTGTACTCGGGCATGACGTCGATCGCGCCCTTCTCGAGCTGCGGGATGTAGACCTCGCGCTGCCCGATGTTGAAGTTGCGCTTGACCTCGAAGCCGTTCTTCTCGAGGACCTGTGCGTACAGCTCGGCGATGATCTCGTTCGAGTAGTACTGCTGCGAGCCGACGACGATCGTCTTGGAGTCGGACGACGCGCTGGAGCCGCTGTCGAGCGGGTCGCTCGACGCGCAGCCGGTCAGGGCGGCGGCGACGCCCAGTGCGAGCGCTGCTGCGACGCCCGCACGGATCTTTGCTGTGATCACGATGGATTTCCTTCCGGGATGGGATTGCGGGCTCGCTCGCGCGATCCCTGGCGCTGCCGGGCCGACGGGTCGGCGGTGCCCTTGGGCACCGACGCCCGCTGCAGCACGGCGAACACGATCTCGAACGCGATCGCGAGTGCGATCACGAGGATGGAGGCGCCGAGCATCTCGGCGTAGTCCTGGGTCTTCAGACCGAGGAAGAAGTAGCCGCCGAGGCCGCCGGCGCCGACGTACGCGGCGAGCGTCGCCGTGGCCACGACCTGCAGCACGGCTGCGCGGAAGCCGCCGATCAGCAGGGGCAGGCCGAGCGGGACCTCGACCTTCCACAGGATCTGCCAGCCCGTCATGCCCTGGGCCTTGGCGGCGTCGACGGTCACGGGTTCGACCGACTCGATGCCCGAGTACGCACCAGCCAGCACCGAGGGGATGGCGAGCACGACGAGCGCCAGGAGCGGAGCCTGCAGGCCGATGCCGAGCAGGAGTCCGAACAGGGAGAGCACGCCGAGCGTCGGCAGTGCGCGGATCCCGCCGGACACGGCGATCGAGAAGCCCCGTGCGCGGCGCGTGTGGCCGATGGCGTACCCGATCGGCACGGCGATCAGCGAGGCGATCACCACGGCGAGCAGCGTGATCCAGATGTGCTCCCAGAGGCGGCCGGGGATCGCGTTGTACCCGGAGTAGTTGGTGGGGTCGAAGACCCAGGCGAAGGCCTGTCCGATGATCACGAGGCGACCTCCGCTGCTTGCAGGACACGGCGGGTCCGGCGGCGCGACACCGAGGTCGTCCGGGTCCACGGCATGACGATCCGGCCGAGCAGCACCAGGATCCCGTCGAGCACGAACGCCAGGACGAGGACCATGACGATGCCGGAGATGATCTCCTCGTAGATCCCGCGCCCGAGGCCGTCCGTGAACAGCGACCCGAGGCTCTGGATGCCGAGGACGGCGCCGACGGTGGTCAGCGAGATCGTGGACACCGAGACCACCCGCAGCCCGGCGAGCAGCACCGGCCCGGCCAGCGGCAGTTCGACGCGGAAGAACCGCTGCGCCGACGAGTACCCCATCGCGGTCGAGGCCGACTTCGTCCCCGAGTCCACCGAGGTGAGCCCGTCGACGGTCGACCGGACCATGAGCGCGAGGCCGTACAGGGTCAACCCGATCACGACGTTGACCGGGCTCTGCAGCCCGGTGCCGATGATGCCCGGCAGCGCCACGAACAGCGCCAGGGACGGGATCGCGTAGAGCAGCCCGGCGAACGTCACGATGCCGCTGCCGACACCCGAGGCGAACCGCGATCCACCGGGGCGCTGGAGGCGGACGACGAGCCAGCCGATGGGGATGGACAGCAGGAACGCGATGATGATCGGCGGGATGGCGATGGCCAGGTGCGCGACCGTGGCGTCACGGATCGTGTCCAGGTTCGCGAGGACCCACTTCACCGCGTGCCCTCACCCTGCGCCGGAGCACCCGGGGCGTCGAGCGACGCTCCGGCCTGGTTCGATGCGGGGTCGGCCTGCACCGCTGCGGCGGCGTCGACGACGTTGACCGGTCCGGTGAGGACACCGGCTGCACGCCCGTCGCCGTCCACGACGATGGGGCCCGTGGGGGTGTGCTCGACGCGCAGCGACCGACGCCCACGGCCCACACCGATGAAGTTCGCGACGAAGTCGTCCGCCGGCTCGGCCAGGATCTCGGACGGCGTGCCCTGCTGGGCGATCTCGCCGCCCTTCTTCAGGATGACGACCTGGTCGCCGAGCTTGAACGCCTCGTCGATGTCGTGCGTCACGAACACGACGGTCTTGCCGAGTTCGCGCTGCAGGCGGATGAGCTCGTCCTGCAGGTCGTTGCGGACCAGCGGGTCGACGGCACCGAAGGGCTCGTCCATGAGCAGGATGTTCGGGTCGACGGCGAGGCCGCGGGCCACGCCGACGCGCTGCTGCTGCCCGCCGGACAGCTGGGACGGGTACCGGTCGGCGAACGCCCGGTCGAGTCCCACGGTGTCCATGAGCTCGAGCGCACGCGTGCGGGCGTCGGCCTTCGACACCCCGGTGAGCAGGGGCACGGTCGCGATGTTGTCGACGACCTTGCGGTGCGGCAGCAGACCGGAGTTCTGCATGACGTACCCGATGCTCCGCCGGAGCTTCACGGGGTCGACGCCGGAGACGTCGGATCCGTCGATCTGCACGGAACCCGAGGTGGGGTCGACCATGCGGTTGATCATCCGGAGCAGCGTCGTCTTGCCGCAGCCGCTGGAGCCGACGAAGACGGTCGTGGTCCGGGACGGGATCACGAGGTCGAAGTCGTCGACCGCGGTGGTGCCGTCCGGGTAGGTCTTTCGTACCGAGCGGAACTCGATCATGGGTGCCCTTCTGTTCGGAGGTAGCCCGACTCCGGATGAGAGTACCCGTCGGGTCCGACAGCGGTTCGCCCGTTCCGGCACGCGGCGCGTCCCGGACAGGTGCGCACCGCCGTGGACCGGACCGAGCGCACGACGGAACCAGCGCGGACGACGACGCCCGCGCCTCCTGTTCGGAAGCACGGGCGTCGTCGGATGGGTGCGGGACCCCGCGGCGGTCAGCCGGCGGCGACCACGGACTCCATGTGGGCACGGCTCATCGTGCGGTACTCGGCGATGAGCGCCGAGTCGGGGTGCTCGCGGTCGCGGTGCGCCCGCGCCAGCACGGCGTGGCCGGACTCGGCCAGCACGACCCAGGCACGTGCGATGCGCTCGTTGTCGGGCAGCCCGAACCGGTCGCGCATGATCTGCCCGACGGCGGCGCCGAGCGCTCCCATGCGGTCCTCGGCGTCACCGGTGCCGGTGTCCGCGGTGTCGCCGAAGCGGATCGCGCGGAAGCCGGGCTCGGTGCGGTACAGCTCGGCGGTCTCGTCGATCAGCGCGTCGCAGGCCTGCTGCCAGGTCTCCGCGCCGCTCGCGTCGAGCGCCGCGACGAAGCGCGCGGCCAGCCGCTGCGTGCAGCGGATGGCGAGCGCGTCGACCACGGCGATGCGGTCCGGGAAGTAGCGGTAGACGGTGCCGATGGACGCTCCGGCCCGCTCGGCGACCATCGCGGTCGTGAGTCGCTCGAACCCGATCTCGTCGATCACCGCGGCAGCAGCGTCGAGCAGACCCGCGAGGCGCGCCGAACTGCGGGCTTGGACCGGCTCGTTCCTGAGCAGTGATGATCCCCCCGGCAGAGCGTTCGTTACCTCGGTGACGAGCACGTGTTCTCCTCTTGCGCTCCAGCGCGGTTCGTTGGTGTGACGAGGACGATTTTCGCAGAGACCGGCTGGAACATGGCTGCGACTCACCACAGGTGCCGCGGGACGTGGACTTCCGGGTCCTGCATGGGATGATGGGGCGATGCCCGACCCGACGCCCCACGAGCCGTCGTTGGCCGAGCCGCTCCTGCACCGCGCGGCCCGCATCGAGAACGCCGTCCAGGAGTTCCGCGAGCACCGCGCCCGAAGCCGTGGCCTGGTCCCGACCGTCGTCCCCTACACCGGCTACGGCGCTCCCGGATGGGTCCGCATCCTCTGCCGCGTGCTGCTGACCCGCCGTGGCCTCGCCTCCGACGTCTCGTACGCCGGTGTCCGCGGGTGGAAGAGCTTCACGAGCGTCGCGGTCGACCACGCCGAGGTCACCGTCACCGCCGGTGGGGTCTCGCACGTCGTCGAGACCGACCGTGGCGGGGTCGTCGACACCATCGTGCCGATCGACCTCGAGCCGGGCTGGCGCACCGTCCGGTTGTCGGCCGGCGGCGGGCGCGACGTCGAGGCCGACGTGTTCGTCGTGCACCCCGACACCCGCTTCGGGCTGCTGTCCGACATCGACGACACCGTCATGGTGACCTCGCTCCCCCGTCCGATGCTGGCGGCGTGGAACTCCTTCGTCCTCACCGAACACGCCCGCCGCCCCGTGCCGGGCATGTCCGTGCTGTACGAACGCGTGCAGGCGCAGCACCCCGGCTCCCCGACCGTGTACCTGTCCACCGGTGCCTGGAACGTCGCGCCGACCCTGCAGCGCTTCCTGACCCGCAACATGTACCCGTCCGGCACGCTCCTGCTCACCGACTGGGGCCCCACGCACGACCGCTTCTTCCGGAGCGGGCAGCTGCACAAGCAGCAGAACCTGCGGCGCCTGGCGAAGGACTTCCCGGACGTGCAGTGGCTGCTCGTCGGCGACGACGGCCAGCACGACGAGTCGCTGTACGGCGAGTTCGCCCGCGAGCACCCGGAGAACGTCGCGGGAGTCGCCATCCGGCAGCTGTCCACGAGCGAGGCGGTCCTGGCCGGCGGACGCTCCCGGGCGCAGGAACGCTCCCGCGACACCTCGGCGCCGTGGGTCTACGCACCGGACGGTGCCGGGCTCTGGTCCGAACTCGCGCGGGTCGGGCTCGCCGAGGCGGACGCCTCCGACCCGGCCTGAGCGAGGCTTCAGGCACACCGACGGCACGCGGCCGCCAGACGGCCGGCGGCCCGTCCGCGCGGCCACGACGCTCGGCCTCCGGGTGTTCGATCGGGGCATGAGCACCGACACGGACCGGACCGCCGACACCGAGCGAGCACCCGCGCCCCCCGCGACTCCCCCGAACCTGATCGAGGACCACGCCGTCATCGGCGACACCTCGACCGCCGCACTCGTCGGCCGCGACGGCACGATCGACTGGGCGTGCCTGCCGCGGTTCGACAGCGCCGCCACGTTCGCCTCGCTGCTCGGCACCGAGGACCACGGGCACTGGACGCTCCGACCGAGCGACCCCGCGGCGACGGCGCACCGGAAGTACCACGGCGACACGCTCGTCCTGTCGACGGTGTGGACCACAGCGGACGGGGTCGTCGAGGTGACCGAGTTCATGCCCGTCGGCGCGCACCGGCCGTCCATCGTCCGCCGTGTCCGCGGACTGAGCGGCACGGTCGAGGTGCAGCAGACCCTGCGGATCCGGTTCGACTACGCCCTCGCGCTGCCGTGGGTACGACAGATCGGCGGCGATGAGGACCCGGCACTGCTCGCCACCGCCGGCCCCGGGTCGGTCATCGTGCGTGGCCCGCGCTTCCGGGCCTCCGACCACCGGCACACGGCCACCGCGATCATCCACGACGGTGACGTGCTCGACACCGTGCTCACCTGGTACCCCTCGCACCGGGAACCCCCGGAGCCCGTCGACGTCGACGCCGAGCTCCACCGCACCGTGACGTGGTGGACGGACTGGATGGCGACGGCGCGCACCGAGGGTCGCTACGCCGACGCCGCCCGCCGCTCCCTCCTGCTGCTCCGCGCGATGACCCACGGCGAGACCGGCGGCGTGGTGGCCGCCGTGACCTCGAGCCTGCCGGAGGACCCGGGCGGCGAACGCAACTGGGACTACCGCTACGTCTGGCTCCGCGACGCCTCCCTCGCCCTCGCCTCGCTCATCGCGCACGGCTACCGCGACGAGGCGGCGCACTGGCGCGGCTGGTTGCTCCGCGCCATCGCCGGCGACCCCGCCGACGTGCAGATCATGTACGGCATCGCCGGGGAGCGCGAACTGCCGGAACGGGAGCTCCCGCACCTGCCCGGGTACGCCGGCTCGACGCCCGTCCGGGTCGGCAACGGCGCGTACACGCAGTACCAGGGCGACGTGTTCGGCGAGGTCCTGGCCGCCCTGCACGACGCCCGCGAGCTCGGGGTCGAGGAGAACGCCGACTCGTGGGCCCTGCAGCGCGCCCTGCTCGGCTACGTCGAGGAGCACTGGCAGGAGCCCGACAACGGCATCTGGGAGATGCGCGGCCCGCGACGGCACTTCACGCACTCGCGCGCGATGATCTGGGCCGCGTTCGACCGTGGGGTCGCCGCGGTCGAGGAGTTCGGTCTCGAAGGGCCCGTGGACCGCTGGCGCACCCTGCGCGACCAGGTCCGGGCCGAGATCGAGGAGCACGGCTGGAACGCTGCACGCGGCAGCTACCGGCAGCACTACGACACCGACGAGGTCGACGCGAGCCTGCTCGTCCTGCCGCAGATCGGCTACGTCTCCGCCCACGACGCCCGCATGACCGGCACCGTCGCCGCCATCGAGCAGGACCTGTCCACCGGCTCCGACGGTCTCGTGCTGCGGTACCGGACGTCGTCGGGGTTCGACGGGCTCGCCGGCGCGGAGCACCCGTTCCTGGCGTGCTCGTTCTGGCTGGTCGAGCAGTACGCGGCATCGGGCCGGATCGACGACGCCGAGCGCCTCATGGACGTGCTCGTCGGGTACGCGAACGACGTCGGCATGCTCTCCGAGGAGATCGACGTCGCCACCGGACACCACGTCGGCAACACCCCGCAGGTGCTGTCGCACCTGACGCTCGTGTCCGCGTCGGACGCGATCGCGCGGGCGCGGGGCGCGTCGACCGGGCACCGCACGCGGCTGCCCGTGCACGACGGCGGCACCCGCTCGTGGACCGGCGAGGGCGAGCGGGCGGGCACCCCCGCCTGATGCGGTGGTGCTGACCACGAAACGGACGGGAGGCACGGTGCCAGCTGGCACCGTGCCTCCCGTCCGCAGTTCCGCCCGTTCAGGGCGCGACGGTCACGTCCGTCAGGACGACGACTCCCAGTCCGCCGGGCCGCGCGAACCGGCGCGGTACTCCTCGAGCGGAACCTCGTCGGCCTTCCAGGCCTTGACGACCGGCTCGACGATCTCCCAGCAGCGCTCGGCCACGTCGCCGCGGATCGAGAGCAACGGGTCGTCGTGGAAGATGCCGTTCAGGACCTCGCCGTAGGGGGTCAGCTCGCCGTCGCTGAACGACGACGACAGGGTGACCTGGCCCATCTCGAACGGGTTGCCACCGCCGTTGGCCGACACGGTCAGCTCGATCTCGTCCGGGTTCAGGACGATGCGGAGCGTGTCCGCCTTCGGGCGACCGCTCAGGCCGGAGGGCAGGCGCGTGACCGGCTTGAAGGTGATCAGCACCTCTTTCCGGCTGTTGCCGAGTGCCTTGCCGGACCGCAGCGTGAACGGGACGCCCTTCCAGCGGGCCGTGTCGACCTCGACCGAGATCTCGGCGAGCGTCTCGGTGCTCCGCGACTTGTCGACGCCGTCCTCGTCCTGGTACGACGGCAGCTCCTTGCCGTCGATCGTGCCGGCCGTGTAGACGGCGCGGCGCGACGCGATCTTCGCGTCGTCGCCCTTGAGCCGCGTCGAACGGAGCACCCGGGCCAGGGACGAGCGGAACTCGACGGCGTCGATGTCCGCCGGGGCGTCCATCGTCACGATGCCGAGGATCTGCAGCAGGTGCGACTGGATCATGTCGACCATCGCGCCGGCCTCGTCGTAGTACTGGGCGCGGTTCTCGAGACCGAGGGTCTCGTCGTAGAAGACGTCGACCTTCTCGATGTTGTCCGCGTTCCAGATCGGCTCGAACAGGCGGTTCGCGAAGCGCAGACCGATGATGTTCAGGACCGTGGTGCGTCCGAGGAAGTGGTCGGTGCGGTGCACGCGCTCTTCCGGGACCAGCTTCAGCACGGTCTCGTTGAGGGCCTGGGCGCTCGCGACGTCGGTGCCGAACGGCTTCTCGAAGGCGAGGGTGGTGCCAGCGGGGAGCTCGACCTGCTGCAGTGCCTCGCAGATGTCGGAGGCGATCTGCGGGGGCAGGGCGAAGTAGAGGATCGGCTCGGCCTCGGCCGCGTCGAGCAGTGCCGTGAGGTGCTCCGGGTCGGTGGGGTCGCCCTGGATGAACTGGGTCGACGCGAGCGTCGCGTCGACCTCGGGGCCCTTGACGTCCTGCGACGCGAAGGACTTCGTGACGATGTCCTTCCACTGCTCCTCGCTGCGGGCGCTGCGGCCCGTTCCGATGAGCTGGACGGGAACCGCTCGACCGCTCTGCAGGAACGTGCCGAGGCCCGGCAGCAGCAGGCGGGAGGCGAGGTCGCCCGTCGCGCCGAAGATGATGAGGGTGCGCTTGTCGGTCACCTGAGGTGACTCCTTTCGCTGTGGTGGGAGGTCCGCTCCAGTCAAGCCGCGGGCGGGCCCGTTTGTTCCGGATCGGGGACCGGAGATCGTGGGGCGCTGTGGTGTGCAGCGCCGGGTCGTGCGCTGCGTTGGCAGCGCCTGGACGCACTTCGGGCGGCACCGGATGTGGTGCCGCCCGAAGTGTCAGGTGCGTTGCAGCGTCAGGTCAGTGCCCGAAGTTGCCGCGGTAGTACTCGTAGACCCAGCCGACCAGGGTGACCGCCACCAGGGCGAGTCCGATCGGGACGATCCACAGCCCGGCTGCGACACCGAGGAAGCAGACGGCGACCGCTGCTGCCAGCAGGATGGGCCACCACGACCACGGGCTGAAGTGCCCGAGCTCGGCGTCGCCGTCCTCGATGTTGGCGTCGGGGCGGTCCTCGGGCAGCACGCCGCCCTGGGACGCCATGACCTTGCCGAGGTAGAAGGCGATGAACGCGGACATGATGCCGGTCAGGCCGATGGCCACGGTGCCGACCCACTCCGGGTGACCGTAGTAGAGCAGCGCCCAGATCGTGTACGCGGCGTCCGCGAGGATGAAGAACCCGAAGAGGATCCAGAACAGGTTGGTGTTCGCGCGCATCGGCTTACTTCACCTCGCCCTTCGCGGCGTCGTAGGTCGGGGCATCCGGGGCGTCCTTCGCGGGGCCGACACCGATCGGCACACCTGCCTCGGGGTGGTTCAGGTCGAAGGCCGGGGACTCGGAACGGATCCGCGGGATCGACGTGAAGTTGTGGCGGGGCGGCGGGCAGCTGGTGGCCCACTCGAGCGAGCGGCCGTAGCCCCACGGGTCGTTCACGGCGACCTTCGGTGCGTTCCGGGCCGTCACGTAGACGTTGAAGATGAACGGCAGGAACGAGATCGCGAGGATCATCGAGCCGATCGTCGACAGCTGGTTCATCCAGGTGAAGCCGTCGTTCGGCAGGTAGGTCGCGTAACGACGCGGCATGCCGATGACGCCCAACCAGTGCTGGATGAGGAACGTGGTGTGGAACCCGATGAACAGGAGCCAGAAGTGGATCTTGCCGAGACGCTCGTTGAGCATCTTGCCCGTCCACTTCGGCCACCAGAAGTAGAAGCCGGAGAACATCGCGAAGACGACGGTGCCGAAGACCACGTAGTGGAAGTGCGCCACGACGAAGTACGAGTCGGACACGTGGAAGTCGAGCGGCGGCGACGCCAGGATCACACCGGTGAGGCCACCGAACGTGAACGTGATGAGGAAGCCGACGGCCCAGAGCAGCGGGGTCTCGAAGGTCACCGAGCCGCGCCACATGGTGCCGACCCAGTTGAAGATCTTCACGCCGGTCGGGACCGCGATGAGCATCGTCATGAGCGAGAACCAGGGCAGCAGGACGCCACCCGTGACGTACATGTGGTGCGCCCAGACCGTGACCGACAGGGCCGCGATCGCGATGGTCGCGTAGACGAGGGTCTTGTACCCGAAGATCGGCTTGCGGCTGAAGACCGGGAAGACCTCGGACACGATGCCGAAGAACGGCAGCGCGATGATGTACACCTCGGGGTGCCCGAAGAACCAGAACAGGTGCTGCCAGAGCAGCGCACCGCCGTTGGCCGGGTTGAAGATCTGCGCGTCGAACACCCGGTCGAGCCCGAGGCCGAACAGCGCGGTGGCGAGCACCGGGAAGGCCATCAGGACGAGCAGCGCCGTCACGAGGGTGTTCCAGGTGAAGATCGACATGCGGAACATCGTCAGACCCGGGGCACGCATCGTGATGATGGTGGTGATGAAGTTCACCGCGCCGAGGATCGTCGAGAAGCCGGTCATGCCGAGTCCGAAGACCCAGAGTGTGCCGCCGAGCCCTGGTGTGAACGTCGTGTCACTCAGTGGCGCGTAGGCGAACCAGCCGAACGAGGCCGCACCCTGCGGGGTGAGGAAGCCGCCGACCGCGATGAGCGAGCCGAACAGGTAGAGCCAGAACGCGAAGCCGTTGAGTCGCGGGAAGGCGACGTCGGGAGCACCGATCTGGAGCGGCATGATCGCGTTCGCGAAACCCGAGAAGAGCGGCGTCGCGAACATCAGCAGCATGATCGTGCCGTGCATCGTGAAGAGCTGGTTGTACTGCTCCTTCGTCGCGACCACGTGCAGGCCGGGCTCGAACAGCTGGGCACGGATGACCAGAGCCATCACACCCGCGAGCAGGAAGAAGACGAAGGACGCGATCAGGTACATGTACCCGATGGTCTTGTGGTCGGTGGAGGTGATCCACCGGACGATGATGTTGCCCTTCCGGCCCACCTTCGACGCCTGGAAGTCCGGCGAAGCAGTCTGGGTCGGTTGGCCGACGAAAGACGTTGTCATCTGACGAGCCCCTACTTGTTCTCGCTGGACGCCTCGACCGGCGCCTTGTTGTTCGGTTCGTTCGTGTTGGTGTTGTACTCGTCACCGAGGAGCCCGACCTTGCCCTGGTCCTTCAGGGTGTCGAGGTAGTCCTGGTACTGCGCCGGCGTGACGACCTTCACCTGGAAGAGCATCAGCGAGTGGTACTCACCGCACAGCTCCGCGCACTTGCCCTGGTACGTCCCGAGCTTCTCCGGGATGAAGTACTCCCAGTTCGTCTTGCCGGGGAGCATGTCCTTCTTGTACAAGAAGTCGATGATCCAGAAGGAGTGGTCGACGTCGCGCGAGGAGAGCTCGATCGCGACCTTCTTGCCCTGCGGCAGGTAGAGGGTCGGCAGCTGCGACTCGTCGATGGCGCCCTTGGCGTTCTCTTCTTCCTGGGCCTGGATGCCCTGGTAGTAGACGCTGTCCTCGGGGTTGTCCTTGTTGATGTAGTTGAAGTCCCACGCCCAGCGCTTGCCGTACACGTGCACGGTGGCGTCGGGGTCGTCGAACGGCTTCTCGATCGCGGCCTGGTCCTTCGCGGTGAAGGCGAAGAAGCCCAGCACCAGGATGAGCGGCACGATCGTGTAGAAGATCTCGAGCGGCATGTTGTAACGCATCTGCACGGGCAGGCCGGTCTGGCCCTTCCGGCGGCGGTACACGATGGCGGCCCAGATGATCAGGCCCCAAACGATGAGACCGACGGCGAGGAGCACCACCCAGCTGGTGGTCCACAGGCCGACGATGCGGCTCGTGTGGTTGGTGACGTCCTTCGTCTCCTCCGTGCCGGGGAGCCATCCGTTCATCTGCTGCTGCGTGCAGCCAGCCAGTGCGATGACCAGACCGACGGCCACCGGGACGGCCGCCCAACGTATACGGCGATTCGAACGCACTGTTACCTCTCGCAAAAGACGTGAGCCCGGAGCCGAACCCGCCGAGCCGCACGAAGGCGACACTTGGCTGGCTCCCAGCTTGATTGGAACACTCCTAGCTTACTCGCAGCTCGGTACCGCTCGCGCACACCCGACACGCTCATCGCCGCGATCCGCACTCCTGACCGGCCGTTTTCCCCGGTCACACTGCGACCGCACCCCGCGACGAACGCGAGCGGGGAGCGACCGTGTCGGTCGCTCCCCGCTCGCGTGTCGGATCGGCTGGTGATCAGTGGAAGCTGTCACCGCACGCGCAGCTGCCCTGCGCGTTCGGGTTGTCGATCGTGAAGCCCTGCTTCTGGATGGTGTCCTCGAAGTCGATCGTCGCGCCGTCGAGGTACGGGACGCTCATCTTGTCGACGACGACCTCGACCCCGTCGAACTCGGCGGTGACGTCACCGTCGAGCAGGCGCTCGTCGAAGTACAGCTGGTAGATCAGACCCGAGCAGCCCCCGGGCTGGACGGCGAGGCGCAGGCGCAGGTCGTCGCGGCCCTCCTGCTCGAGGAGACTCGCCACCTTGCCGGCCGCGGCGTCGCTCAGGAGGACGCCGTGCGAGGCCGCCTCGGTCACCGGTGCGTCGGTGGTGATGGTGTCGCTCATCGCGCGTCTCCCTCCGGGCGGTGCGGTTCACCGCGCCTGGCGTCGATTGTAAGCACCGTCAGCTGCGCGTCGCGAGCCTGGCGAGCAGGATCGCCTCGGACGCGATGGCCCGGTGCAGGACGCCGAGGTGCTGCGACTCGTTCGGGCTGTGGGCGCGGGTGTCCGGGTCCTCCACCCCGGTGACCAGGATCTGGGCCTCCGGGAACTCCGCGGCGAGGTCCGAGACGAACGGGATCGAGCCGCCGATGCCCTGTTCGACCGCCTCGGCACCCCAGCCCTCGCGCATGGCCGTGCGGGCCTCCTGGACGGCCCAGCCGGCCGTGTCGACGAGGAAGCCGTCGCCGCTGTCGGGCTCGGAGATCTCCATGCGGGCACCGAAGGGCACGTGTGCCCGCAGGTGCCGTTCGACGGCCGCGTACGCCTCCGTGGCGGGCTGGCCGGGTGCGACCCGGACCGAGACGCGGGCGGAGACGGTCGGGAGCAGCGTGTTGGAGGCGTTCGCGACGCTCGGCACGTCCATGCCGGTCACGGTGATCGACGGCTGGAACCACATGCGCGACAGGACCTCGCCGGTGCCGATCGGTCGGACGCCCTCGACCAGGGCCGCGTCCACGGCGAGCTCGTCGTCGGTCCGTGCCGGGACGTCGGCTTCGTACGAGGTGAGCCCGTCGACGGCGACCGAACCGGCGTCGTCGTGCAGCGACGCGAGCAGCTTGACCATCGGGATCATGGCGTCCGGCGCCGCTCCCCCGAACATCCCGCTGTGGCTGGCGTGTTCGAGGGTCGTCAGGGTGAGCTTGAAGGTGACGTTGCCGCGGAGCGAGACCGTGATCGACGGCACGTCCACCGACCAGTTGTCACTGTCGGCGACCACGATGACGTCGGCTGCCAGGCGCTCCTTCTGGTCGGCGAGGAAGATGCGGAAGGACCGGGAGCCGAACTCCTCCTCGCCCTCGACGAACAGGACGACACCGAGGTCGAGGTCGTCGCCGAACTGCGCGTGGATCGCTCGGAGTGACGCGATGTGGGTCATCACACCGGCCTTGTCGTCCGAGGCGCCGCGACCGTACAGCCGGTCACCGCGGAGGGTCGGCTCGAACGGCGGCGTCTCCCACAGGGCGTCGTCGCCCTGCGGCTGCACGTCGTGGTGGGCGTAGAGCATGACGGTCGGCTTGCCGTTCCGGGCCGGGCGGACGGCGAGCACGGCGGGCTGACCGAGCTCGAGCGGCTCGTCGTCGCTGATGGCCGAACGGATGATCTCGACCTGGTCCTCGGCGAAGACCCCGGTGCTCAACGCCAGGTCCGCCACGGCACGCGCGCTCGCGAGCACGTGCGACTCGTCGAACGCCGACCACGACACCGACGGGATCCGCACCAGCGCGGACAGATCGGCGATCGTCGCGGGCAGTGCACCCTGCACCTGTTCGCGCAGGGCGTCGAGGAGAGCGGGGTCGGTCGCGGAGCTGGGCTGTGCGGTGTCGGTCATGCCCGGTAATCTAGAGGACGATCCCGCACGCACAACGCCGTTAGGAACGCACCGTGGCGAAGGCAGCCCCCAAGACCAACACGACCGTGAACCCCACCGAGGAAGAACTCCTCGAGCAGGGCAAGGGCCGCCCGACGCCGTCCCGCCGTGAGCGCGAGGCAGCGAACCGCCGCCCCCTCGTCGGCAACACGCCGGTCGACAAGAAGGCCGCCCGCGCGCGACTCAACTCCGACCGCGAGCGCGCCCGCGTCGGCATGGCCAACGGCGAGGAGCGCTACCTGCCGGCGAAGGACCGCGGTGAGCAGCGTCGCTTCGTCCGCAACTGGATCGACGCGCGCTGGAACGTCGGCGAGATCATGATGCCGGTGCTCGTGCTGTTCCTGATCGTCGGGTTCGCCGCCTCGCAGACCGCGATCGCCTCGTACTCGCTCCTGCTCGTGTGGGCGTTCGTGGCCCTGTTCGTGATCGACTGCGTGGTCCTCTGGCTGTCGATGCGTCGCAAGCTCACCACCAAGTTCGGCGAGATGCAGCGCGGCACGTTCCTCTACATCCTGACGCGGGCGTGGCAGCTGCGGTTCCTGCGCCTGCCGAAGCCCCAGGTCAAGCGCGGGCAGTACCCCGCCCTCTGACCCCAGCGTCGCTGTCCGAAGCGCCGTCCGGCCTCGCCGGGCGGCGCTTCGTCGTTCCGGCGTGCGCGCTGCGCGGCGAGGTTCCACGACCCGCCGCGTGCGCGTCGCCGAGGTTCCACAGACGGCCCGCCCGCGCGCCGAGGTTCCGAAATCTCGGACACTCAGCGGCCGCGGCCGGGCGTGGCCACGCACCGACGGACGGGAGGCCCGTGGCGGGACCGCACCGGGCCTCCCGTCCCAGGGGTGGTCGGCGAGGTTCCACGACTCGCCGCGTGCGCGTCGCCGAGGTTCCAGAGACGGCCGCCGATGGCCGCGAGATGCCGAGATTTCGGAACCTGGAGGGCGCCGGGCGGGACGCGCGCCCGCTCCCGCCCGCGCTCAGCGCGCGGCGCGGCGCAGCCGCTTGCGACGCAAGCGGTTGATGCGCGTGGCCCAGCTCGGCCCCTCGTAGAGGAACGCCGTGTAGCCCTGCACCAGGGTGGCCCCGGCGTCGATGCGGTCCTGCACGTCCTGCTCGGTCGTCACCCCGCCGACGGCGATGACGCAGAACTCGGCGGGCACCGCGGCACGGACGCGACGCAGCACCTCGAGCGAACGCGCGGCGAGGGGAGCACCAGAGAGTCCCCCGGCACCCATTGCCTCGACGTCGGCCGGGTCCGCGGTGAGTCCCTCACGGGAGATCGTCGTGTTGTTCGCGATGATGCCCGACAGCCCGAGCGACACCGCGAGGCCGGCGATGGCGTCGACCTGCTCGTCGGTCAGGTCCGGCGCGATCTTCACCAGCACGGGCGTGTCGCCGGCGGCGTCGCGGACGGCGGACAGCAGCGGTCGGAGCTGGTCGAGTTCCTGCAGGCCGCGCAGGCCGGGCGTGTTCGGGGAGCTGACGTTGACCGCCAGGTAGTCGGCGAACGGCGCGAGGCGTCGTGTCGACTCCAGGTAGTCGTCGATGGCGTCCTCGACGGCGACGACCCGGCTCTTGCCGATGTTCACGCCGATGACCGGGCGACCCGGGTTGCGTCGGGCGCGCTCGAGCCGTCGGGCAGCGGCACCGGCGCCGTGGTTGTTGAAGCCCATCCGGTTGATGAGGGCGCGGTCCTCGATGAGACGGAACAGGCGCGGACGCTCGTTGCCGGGCTGGGGCTTCGCCGTGATCGTGCCGACCTCGACGTGACCGAAGCCGAGCAGGCCGAGGCCACCGATGCCGCGGGCGTCCTTGTCGAACCCGGCGGCGAGGCCGAAGCGCGACGGGAAGTGGATGCCCATCGTCGTGATGCCGTCAGCAGCTGCCGGGCGGGAGTACCGCTCGACCAGACCGCCCACGAACGGCACGTGGGGCAGCGCCTTGATAACGGCGAACGCCAGGTGATGGGCCCGCTCGGGGTCCATCTTGGCGAAGACCGACCGGAAGACGACGGCGTACCCGGACCGGACCAGGCCTTCCGCGACCCCGCTCACGCGCCGGCACCCGCCGGCGAGCCGGCAGCGTGGTGGTCGCGGCGGAGCTGGCCGATGGCGTCCTCGAAGTCCTCGAGCGAGTCGAAGGCCTGGTAGACGCTGGCGAACCGCAGGTACGCGACCTCGTCGAGCTCACGGAGCGGCGCGAGGATCGCGAGGCCGATGTCGTTCGCGTCGATCTGGCTCGAGCCGGACGACCGCACGGTCTCCTCGACGCGCTGCGCGAGCACGGCCAGGTCGCCGTCGGTGACCGGGCGCCCCTGGCAGGCCTTGCGCACGCCGGAGACGATCTTGTCGCGGCTGAACGGTTCGGTGACGCCGTTGCGCTTGACGACGTTGAGCGACGCGGTCTCGGTGGTCGAGAAGCGTCGTCCGCAGTTCGGGCACTGTCGACGGCGGCGGATGGAGGTTCCGTCGTCGCTCGTCCGTGAGTCGACGACGCGGGAGTCCGGGTGGCGGCAGAAAGGGCAGAACATGTCGTCGCCCAGGCTATCGGTTCGTGCGCTCCGTCACGGCGGCGCCGTGCGCGGGGAGCTGCTCCTCGGTCGACAGCGCGACGATGTGCGCGGCGACCTCGTCGAGCGCCGACGCCGAGTACCGGATGACCTGCTGCGGCCGCAGGAACGTGGACGCGGACAGTCCGGAACCGAAGCGCGCCTGGCCGCCGGTGGGCAGCACGTGGTTCGACCCGGCCAGGTAGTCCCCCAGGCTGACGGGCGTACTCGGCCCGACGAACACCGCTCCGGCGGCGTCGATGTCGGCGAGCACCGCGTCGTCGTCGGCCGTCTGGATCTCGAGGTGCTCCGGCCCGTACGCGTTGCTCACGGTCGCGGCGTCGGCGAGGGAGTCCACCAGCACGATCGCGGACTGCGGTCCGTCCAGGGCGGTCTGGAGGCGCGCAGCCGTCCCGAGCAGCGCCGTGCGTTCCGGGATGGCGGCTTCGACCGCATCGGCGAACGTCGCCGACGTCGTCACCAGCACACTGCCGGCCTGCTCGTCGTGCTCGGCCTGGCTGATGAGGTCGGCGGCGACGAACCCGGGGTCGGCGGTCTCGTCGGCGATCACGAGGATCTCGGTCGCACCGGCCTCGGAGTCGATGCCGACGACACCGCGCACCAGGCGCTTCGCGGCGGCCACGTAGTTGTTGCCAGGACCGGTGACCAGGTCGACGGGCTCGAGGTCGATCGCGGGGACGCCGTAGGCCAGCGCGCCGATCGCCCCGGCACCGCCCATCGCGTAGACCTCGTCGATGCCGAGCAGTCCGGCCGCGGCCAGGATCGTCGGGTGGACCGCACCGCCGTGGTCGCGCTGCGGCGGGGACACGAGTGCGATCGACCGGACCCCGGCGACCTGCGCCGGGACGACGTTCATGACGACGCTCGACGGGTAGACGGCCTTGCCACCGGGCACGTAGAGCCCGACGCGGCGCATCGGCTGCCAGCGCTGGTGCACCTCAGCGCCGTCGGCGAGGGTGGTGACGGAGCCGGCCGGCACCTGTGCGGCGCTGGCGGCTCGGACGCGGCGGATGGCTTCGTCGAGCGCTTCCCGCAGTTCGGGGGTCAGCCCGGCGACGGCCGCCGCGATCTCGGCGACCGTCACCCGGACGTTGGCCGGGGCTCCCCCGTCGAAGCGTTCGGCCTGGTCGTGCAGTGCGTCCGCTCCGCGGTGTCGGACGTCCTCGACGAGCTCGCGGGCGGCGTCGACCGCGTGCGACACGTCACCCACGGCGCGCGGCATGAGTCGGAGGAGTTCGGCACGGGCGGGCAGGCCGCCGCGGAGGTCGATTCGCTGCATCATCAGGGAACAAGCCTACCGAGGTGACGTGGGCGTCCGCCGTCCGACGAGTGCGTCGACGACCGGCCGGTGGTGTGCCACGGCCGCGGCGTCCCAGACACCGAGCAGGTGCAGTGTGGCGATGCGGAACACGAGCGCCCGGGTCAGCAGCGACGTCCATTCCGGCTCGTCTGCCTCGGCCGCAGCCCCGTGCGCGGTCCTGCCGAGGGCTGCCAGTCGCCCGACCGGGAAGCCGTGCCAGCAGACAGCGTCGACGGCTGCGATCGCTGCGCCGAACTCCGCTGGACGCCAGTACGGCGGCCAGTCGATGATCGTCGGCGGCTGCCCGTCAGCGAACAGCACGTTGCCGAGCAGGTCACCGTGGACCAGCTGCGACGGCGCTCGGACCGGCCGGAACGCCGCGGCGAGCCGGGCGAGGATCGGGTCCGCCGGCAGCGGTTCCTCGCCCCACGCCATCCGGTCGGCACGGGCCCACGGGGCGGTGACGGCGCCGGGATCCGTGCCGAGGAACGCGGGCCGCTCCAGGCCGGCGATCGCGCGGTGGAAGGCACGGCCCGCCCGGATCACGTCCTCGACGCGGGACTCGTCGGCCGCACCGGGCACGAACTCCCACGCCTCCCAGTCCCCCGACCTCCAGCTGCCGTCGCGGGCGGCCACGGGCCGAGGCGTGCGGAACTCAGCCGGGTGCTCGGACTCCGCTGCGTGTTCGAGTTCCGCCAGGACGCCGGCACGCCAGTCGGTCACCGCCGGATCGTCGTGGGGCCGGAGGACGATGCCCTCGGCACGCCAGGTCAGCCCGCGCCCGCCCGCGAGCGGCACAGGCGTGGACTCGGCGACCCCGAAGGCACGCAGCACCTCGGCGCCGGGAACGCTCCCGTCGGCTCCGGTCACGCGGTCCGCAACACCTTCGCCATCGGACGGCCCTTCGCGACCTCGTCGACGAGCTTGTCGAGGTACCGGATCTGCCGCATGAGCGGGTCGTCGATCTCCTCGATCCGGACGCCGCAGATCACGCCCGTGATGAGCGGCGCGTTCGGGTGCAGCTGCGCGGCGACGAAGAAGTCCTCGAACGTGGTCTCGTCCGCCAGGTGCCGTGCGAGCGCTGCGTCGTCGAACCCGGTCAGCCACGTGATGACGGCGTCGAAATCACCCTTCGTGTGGCCCTTCCGCTCCACCTTCGCCAGGTAGTGCGGGTAGACCGCCGCGAAGGGCGTCCCGAAGATCCGGTGTCCGGCCACGATCACATCCCTGCTACACCAGACAGCGCGGCCCGAGCAGGCTCTTCAGCTCGCCGAACAGGTCGGGTGTCAGGTTCACCGGGAACGGCAGCTCGAACGTGCGCGCGACGTCGTCCTTCAGCAGCTTCAGCCGGACCTCGGTCTCGCCCTGGTGCCGTCCGAGCACTGCGGCGAGCTCCGTCACCGTGGAGGTGGTGGCCTGCCGCTCCGGCAGCGACAACGTGAGCGGACCGGAGCCCATCGCGTCGCCGATCGCCGGCTGGAACATGCTCACCGCGTGCAGGGCCTTGCCGTCGTCGCGGACGTTCACGCGCCCGCGCAGGACCACGATCGAGTCGGCCACGAGCGACGGTCCGAACTCCTGGTAGGTCTTGCCGAGGAACATCACGCCGATCTGGCCGCCGAAGTCCTCGATGTCGACGATGCCGTACGGGTTGCCGCTCGTCTTCGCCACCCGGTGCTGCACGCTCGTCAACAGCCCCGCGACCGTGACGGTCTCCCCCTCGACCGAGTCGTCGGCCGCGATGAGGTCGGCGATGGTGATCGACTGGTGCTTCGCGAGCTCGATCTCGAGACCCGCGAGCGGGTGGTCCGAGACGTAGAGGCCGAGCATGTCGCGCTCGAACGCGAGCTTGTCGCGCTTGGACCACTCCGGACGGTCGGGCACCTGCGACACCGGACCGGTGGCCGGCGACTCCTCGGCGACCTCGGCGAACAACGAGTCGAAGTCGAAGCCGACGTTGCCGTGGGCCTCGTCGCGCTTGACCTTGACGGCGCCTTCGACCGCGCCCTCGTGGATCTCGACCAGGGCGCGGCGGGAGTCGCCGAACTCGTCGAAGGCACCCGCCTTGATGAGCGACTCGACGGTCCGCTTGTTCGCCGACGAGATCGGGATCTTGCGCAGGAAGTCGTGGAACGACTCGAACGCGCCCTTGTCGGTGCGGGCCTTCACGATGTCGTCGACGACGTTGAACCCGACGTTGCGGATCGCACCCATGCCGAACCGGATGTCCTCACCGACAGCGGCGAAGAAGCCGATCGACTCGTTGACGTCCGGCGGCATGACCTTGATGCCCATGCGGCGGCACTCGTTCAGGTACAACGCGAGCTTGTCGCGGGCATCGCCCACCGAGGTGAGCAGCGCCGCCATGTACTCGGCCGGGTAGTGCGCCTTGAGGTAGGCGGTCCAGAACGAGACGACACCGTACGCGGCGGAGTGCGCCTTGTTGAAGGCGTAGTCGGAGAACGGCAGCAGGATGTCCCACAGCATCTTGATCGCCGCGGCCGAGTAGCCGTTGTCCAACATGCCCTTCTCGAAGCCCGCGTACTGCTTGTCGAGCTCGGACTTCTTCTTCTTGCCCATCGCGCGGCGGAGGATGTCCGCCTGGCCGAGGGAGAACCCCGCGACCTTCTGCGCGATGGCCATGACCTGCTCCTGGTAGATGATCAGGCCGTAGGTCCCGCCGAGGATCTCCGCCAGGGGCTCTTCGAGCTCCGGGTGGATCGGCGTGATCGCCTGCTCGCCGTTCTTGCGGAGCGCGTAGTTCGTGTGCGAGTTCGCACCCATGGGGCCCGGACGGTACAGGGCGATGAGCGCGGAGATGTCCTCGAAGTTGTCGGGCTTCATCAGGCGCAGCAGCCCGCGCATCGGCCCGCCGTCGAGCTGGAAGACACCGAGTGTGTCACCGCGCTGCAGGAGCGCGTACGCCTCGGGGTCCTCGAGTCCCATGGTCTCGAGGTCGAGCTCGATGCCACGGTTGTTCTTGATGTTGTCGAGGGCGTCACTGATGATCGTGAGGTTGCGGAGCCCCAGGAAGTCCATCTTGATCAGGCCGAGCGACTCCGCTGCCGGGTAGTCGAACTGCGTGACGACCTGGCCGTCCTGCTCCCGCTTCATGATCGGGATGATGTCGATGAGCGGATCGCTCGACATGATGACGCCGGCCGCGTGCACGCCCCACTGGCGCTTCAGCCCCTCGAGCCCGAGCGCGGTGTCGAAGACGGTCTTCGCCTCGGGGTCGTTCTCGACCACGGTGCGGACGTCGACGGCTTCCTTGTAGCGCGGGTGGTCCTTGTCGAAGATCCCGGTGAGCGGGATGTCCTTGCCCATCACGGGCGGCGGCATCGCCTTGGTGAGCTTCTCGCCCATGCCGAACGGGAACCCGAGGACGCGCGAGGAGTCCTTCAGCGCCTGCTTCGCCTTGATCGTGCCGTACGTGACGATCTGCGCGACGCGCTCCGACCCGTACTTCTCGGTGACGTACTTGATCGCCTCACCGCGGCGCCGGTCGTCGAAGTCGACGTCGAAGTCGGGCATCGAGACGCGGTCCGGGTTCAGGAACCGCTCGAAGATCAGGCCGTGCCGGATCGGGTCGAGGTCGGTGATGCGCATCGCGTACGCGACCATCGAGCCGGCACCGGAACCACGGCCGGGACCGACGCGAATGCCGTTGTTCTTCGACCACAGGATGAAGTCGGAGACCACGAGGAAGTACCCCGGGAACCCCATCTGGTTGATGATGCCGACCTCGTAGTCGGCACGCTCCTGCACCTCGGCCGGGATGCCGTCCGGGTACCGGTAATCCAGCCCCTTCGCGACCTCCTTCTCGAACCAGGAGTGCTCGGTCTCGCCCGCCGGCACCGGGAACTTCGGCATGTAGTTCGCCGAGGTGTCGAACTCGACGTTGCACCGCTCGGCGATGAGCAGCGTGTTGTCGCAGGCCTCGGGGTTGTCGCGGAAGACGTGCCGCATCTGCTGCGGGGACTTCAGGTAGAACTCGTCGGCGTCGAACTTGAACCGGTTCGGGTCGTTCAGCGTCGAACCCGACTGCACGCAGAGCAGGGCGGCGTGCGACTTGGCGTCGTGCGAGTGCGTGTAGTGCAGGTCGTTCGTGCCGACCAGCGGGATGTCGAGGTCCTTCGCCAGCCGGATCAGGTCGCTCATGATCCGACGCTCGATCTCGAGTCCGTGGTCCATGACCTCGGCGAAGTAGTTCTCCTTGCCGAAGATGTCGCGGTAGTCGGCGGCGGCCTTGACGGCTTCGTCGTACTGGCCGAGGCGCAGGCGCGTCTGGACCTCGCCCGACGGGCACCCCGTCGTGGCGATGATGCCCTCGTGGTACTCCTCGAGCAGCTCGATGTCCATGCGCGGCTTGAAGTAGTAGCCCTCGAGCGACGCCTTCGACGACAGCCGGAACAGGTTGTGCATGCCCGTCGTGTTCTCGGCGAACATCGTCATGTGCGTGTACGAGCCAGCACCGGAGACGTCGTCCCCACCGCCGTCGCCCCACCGCACACGGGTCTTGTCCGTGCGGTGCGTCCGGGGGGTGATGTACGCCTCGGTCCCGATGATCGGCTTGACGCCGCCGGCCTTGGCGGCCTTCCAGAACTCGAAGGCGCCGAACATGTTGCCGTGGTCGGTCACCGCCACGGCCGGCATGCCCTGCGCAGCGGTCTCCTGCACGAGGTCGCCGAGCCTGGCAGCGCCGTCGAGCATCGAGTACTCGCTGTGCACGTGCAGGTGGACGAAGGAGTCGGAATCCGCCACGGAACCTCCGGTCGAACGAGCTGCTTGCGGGACGCGAACAGCCTAACCGCGACCGCGGACAAATCCGCGCGTGTCCGAGCGGTCCGATGCCGAGGTCGCACGACACGCCGGGCGCAGTCCGGCGAGGGTGCAGGAACGTGTCCGCACGGCGGTGGAGCCCGCACGCGGCGGACGGGAGGCACGGGGCGGCGTCGCCACGGGCCTCCCGTCCGGGGTGTGAACGTGACGGATGCGGCACGCCCGTCGCTCCCCCGTCGACGTTCCACAACACGCCGCGTGCGCTCCGCCGGGGTTCCACAGACCGACGCACAGCGCGCCGACATGCCGAGATTTCGGAACCTCGGCGACCGACGCGACGACGCGAACCACGCGACCGGCGCGCGCGCGTCAGGACGAAGCGGCTCGGATGCGGTCGAGCGCGAGGCGCAGGTCGTCGGGGTACTCCGCCTGGAACGACACCCACTCGCCGGTGCGCGGGTGGTCGAACCCGAGTCGAACGGCGTCGAGCCACTGGCGGGTCAGCCCGAGCTCCTGCGCCAGGACCGGGTCGGCGCCGTACATCGTGTCGCCGACCAGCGGGTGGCGGGTCGCGGCCATGTGCACGCGGATCTGGTGGGTGCGCCCGGTCTCGAGGTGCACCTCGAGCAGGGTCGCCGACCGGAACGCCTCGAGGGTCTCGTAGTGGGTGACGCTCGGCTTGCCGTCGGCGGTGACCGCGAACTTCCAGTCGCTCGACGGGTGCCGACCGATGGGGGCGTCCACGGTGCCGGAGGTCGGGTCGGGGTGCCCCTGCGCGAGGGCGTGGTAGACCTTCTCGACCGTGCGCTCCTTGAAGGCGCGCTTGAGGTGCGTGTACGCGAGCTCGGTCTTCGCGACGACCATGAGTCCCGACGTGCCGACGTCGAGTCGGTGCACGATGCCCGCACGCTCGGCGGCGCCCGAGGTCGCGATGGTGAACCCGGCTGCGGCGAGGCCCCCGGGCACGGTCGGACCGTCCCAGCCGGGCGAGGGGTGTGCGGCGACGCCGACGGGCTTGTCGACGACGACGATGTCCTCGTCGTCGTGCACGATCGTCATCCCGGGCACGGCCGCCGGCACGATGCGCGGCGGCTCCTTCGGGGACCACTCGACCTCGAGCCACGAGTCGGCGTGCAGGCGGTCGGACTTGTCGACGGGGACGCCGTCGACCCGGACCCCACCGGCGGCGACCACGTCGGCCGCGAACGAGCGGCTGAACCCGAGGAGCTTCGCGATGGCGGCGTCGACACGCTCGCCGGCGAGCCCGTCGGGGACGGGAAGGGAACGCGACTCGCTCACGTGGCGTCGTGCCCCAGCGCGTCGCGTCGGTCGCCGTCGTTCGGCCTGGAGGCGCGGGTCGGCTCGTCGACAGCGGCGTCAGCTGACGAGAACGCGGCCCCACCGTCGAGCGGCTCCGTCGTGTCCGCCTGCGCAGCGCGCTTCGCGGAGACCGTGCGGGACCCGTCGAGGTTCACCCCGAGGATCACCAGCAGCACGAAGACCACCATGCTGATGCAGATGAACGAGTCGGCGACGTTGTAGATCGCTGGCATCATCCACGGCGTCGAGATGAAGTCGACCACGTGGCCGCGGCCGAAGCCGGGCTCACGGAAGAGTCGGTCGATCAGGTTGCCGAGCGCGCCGCCAAGCAGCATGCCGAGCACGACGGCCCACCACATCGACCGGATCCGACGCGAGTAGATGATGATCGCGGCGACGACCGCCGCCGAGATGATCGAGAACACCCACGTCATGTTCACCGCGAAGGAGAACGCCGCCCCGGGGTTCCGGACGTACAGGAACTGGAGCGCCCCGCCCAGGATCGGGACGGGGGTGCCGTACGGCAGGTTCGCGACGACCAGTGCCTTCGCGACCTGGTCGAACGCCACCACCACGACAGCGGCGAAGGCCAGTGCCGCGATAGCGCGGACACTGACCTTCGCTCGTGATGCTGGTCGCGACAACGTCAGTTGCCGAAGCCCTGCGCCGATGCCGGCGCCGGGGTGAGACCGGACTGCTCGTTCGAGGAGTCGAGCTCGGAGAGCTGCCCCTGGATGTAGCTCTTGAGCTGGGCGCGGTAGTCGCGCTCGAACGTCCGGAGCTCGTCGATCTTGCCCTCGAGCTGGCGCTGCTCCTGCTCGAGCACCTGGACACGCTGACGGTTCGTGTTCTCGGTGTCGGCGATGATCTGGCGCTGCTTGGCCTCGGCCTCGGAGACGAGACGCGCTGCCTGGGCGGTGCCCTCGGCGATGAGCGCGTCGCGCTTCTCGACGCCTTCGCGGACGTGCTCCTCGTGGAGACGACGCGCGAGCGTCAGGAGGTTCGTGGTGCCCTCGGTGTCCTCGTCCGCCGGGACCGTGGTCGCCGGGGCGGCCGCTGCGACCGGAGCGGGCTCGGGAGCCGCCTCGACCGGGGCCGGCACGGGCTCCGGCTCGGGTTCTGCCGCGGGAGCGGGCTGCTCGGCCTGCGCCGACTGCGGGGCCGACTCGGCCGCCTGCAGGCGCTGGCGGAGCTCGTCGTTCTCCGCGGTCAGGCGACGCAGCTCGACCACGACCTCGTCGAGGAAGTCGTCGACCTCGTCCTGGTCGTAGCCCTCGCGGAACTTCGTCGGCTGGAACCGCTTGTTGACTACGTCTTCCGGCGTCAAAGCCATTGCCGTCACCTCAATAGAACTGCTGAACGTGTGGAACCACTTGCGTCGTGACCGAACTTACCAGTCACCACGTGTGGTGCGGATGCCGCGCCGGAGGCGAGCATCGATCCCGACCACCGTACACCGACGACGGGGAGGAACGACGACCACTGCATCGGCGCGGCGCGTGTCGCGGACCTGGATCGACCCACGAGCGGGCCCGGATCGAGCCAGGAACGGACCTGGATCGGGTCAGACCGCGACGGCGATGCCGTTGACGACGACCCGGGCGATGATCACGACGAGCATGACGATCGTCCAGCCGAAGTCGAGTGCCACCGGCCCCATGCGGAGCGGCGGCAGGACCCGCCGGACCGCGCGGATCGGCGGATCGGTGATCGTGTAGACGAACTCGGAGACCACGAGCAGTCCCCCGCGCGGCCGCCAGGACCGGTTGAAGTTCTGCACGAGGTCGAGCGCGAACCGCCCCCACATGACGAAGAAGTACAGCAGGAGGGCGAGGGAGATGATCCCTAGGATCACGGACACGATGGGGCTCGCTCGTCTCGGGCGAGTGCCGTCATGCGACGACGCTCACGGGCGGGTGGCCGGGGGACGGCTCAGGACTGGGCGAAGAAGTTCGCCTCGATGTCGGACTCTACCTCAGCCGGCTCACCGCTCACTGCGACGTGTGCGGGCGACAGCAGGAAGACCTTGTTGGTGACGCGCTCGATCTTGCCGTACAGGCCGAGCGACAGGCCGGAGGCGAAGTCGATCATGCGTCGGGCGTCGTTCTCGGTCATCTGCGAGAGGTTGATGATGACGGGGATCCCGTCGCGGAAGCTCTCGGCGATGGACTGGGCGTCCTTGTACTCGCGCGGGTGGACGGTGAGGATCTCGTTCATTTCCTGGACCGGGGTCGCCTTCTGTGCGGTCGTGTGCGAGCGGCGGAGCGGAGTGACCTGGGCGCCGCGCTGGTGGGTGTGCGTCTTCGCGGGAGCGGCGGCCGGGGCCGCTGCCGGAGCTGCGGCGGCCGCGGGAGCGTCCGCCGGGGCGGGGGCATCCTGCGGTGCTGCGGCCGGAGTGGCGGGAGCCTGCTGGCGCGCGGGCGCGGCCTGCTGCGGCTGCTCGTCCTCGTAGTCGAGTTCCTCGTCGGCGAGGCCGAGGTAGACCATCGTCTTCTTCAGCGGGTTGGCCATGGTTCCTCCGGAGGTTGGTGCACGTGGATGCCCTGCAACGAGGCTAGGGTGCCGCCGGCCGATTTCCCGTGATTGCGGTGCCGATCCGCAGGTGTGTCGCGCCCTCGAGCACGGCGTCGGCGTAGTCGCCGCTCATGCCGGCCGAGATGTCGGTGGCGCCGGGCTCGAGCGCAACGACCCGGTCCGAGATCGCCCGCAGCCGAGCGAACGCCGCACGGGGCTCCTCGTCCAGCGGCGCGACGGCCATGACCCCGCGCAACCGGATGGTGCCGGTCTCGAGCACGCGTGCGGCCATCGCCTCGACGTCGTCCGGTTGCACGCCGCCGCGACCGGGATCGTCGGTCAGGTTGACCTGCACGAACCCGTCGATGACCGGTGGATCCGGCTCGGCCTCGGTCGGCGCGAAGGCATCCACGACCGACGTGCGGTCGAGGGACTGCACGACGTGCGCGTAGCGACGGACCTGCCGGGCCTTCTTCGACTGCAGCTGCCCGATGAAGTGCCAGGTCAGGTCGAGGTCGGCGAGTTCCGCGGCCTTGGCCTGTGCCTCCTGGTGGCGGTTCTCACCCACGTCGGTGACGCCGAGTGATGCCAGCGCACGGACGAGGGACGCCGGGTGGTACTTCGTGACGACGATCAGCGTGAGGTCGTCGGCCGAGCGCCCTGCGGCGCGCGCCGCGTCGGCGATGCCGCTCCGGACGGACGCGAGACGCGCCTCCAGTCCGTCGTCTGATGACGAGGCGGACGGGAGGCGCGTGTCTGCTACCAAGGAGGGGTTACTTCAGGAAGTCGGGGACGTCGAGCTCGTCGTCGTCGTCGAACGCCGGGTCGGCGGCGCGCTGCACCGGCGGCTGGTGTTCCTGCGAGGCCCAGGAGGGGCTCGACGTGCTGGAGTCCTCGATCGCTCCGGTCGAGGCGGCGACGGGGGCCGTCGCGCTCGACTCGGGGTCGACGTAGCTCGAGCGACGCTCCTTCTGCTGCTGCGCCGGCTCGCCGCCGTCGAAGCCCGCGGCGATGACGGTCACGCGGACCTCGTCGCCGAGGGTGTCGTCGATGACCGCACCGAAGATGATGTTCGCCTCGGGGTGCACGGCTTCCTGCACCAGACGCGCGGCGTCGTTGATCTCGAAGATGCCGAGGTTCGAGCCACCCTGGATCGAGAGCAGCACACCGTGCGCTCCGTCGATCGAGGCCTCGAGCAGCGGGGACGCGACGGCGAGCTCGGCGGCCTTGATGGCACGGTCGGCACCGCGCGACGAGCCGATGCCCATGAGCGCGGAACCCGCACCCTGCATGACGGACTTGACGTCGGCGAAGTCGAGGTTGATGAGACCCGGGGTCGTGATGAGGTCGGTGATGCCCTGCACGCCGGCGAGGAGCACCTGGTCGGCCGTGGCGAAGGCCTCGACCATCGAGATGCCGCGGTCGCTGATCTCGAGCAGTCGGTCGTTCGGCACGACGATGAGCGTGTCGACCTCGTCCTTGAGCCCGGCGACACCGTTCTCGGCCTGCGACTGGCGACGCTTGCCCTCGAAGCTGAACGGCTTCGTGACGACACCGATGGTGAGGGCGCCGATCGACTTGGCGATGCGGGCGACGACGGGCGCACCACCCGTGCCGGTCCCACCGCCTTCACCGGCGGTCACGAAGACCATGTCGGCACCGGCGAGGGCCTCTTCGATCTCCTCGGCGTGGTCCTCGGCGGCACGACGGCCGACCTCGGGGTCCGCGCCGGCGCCGAGGCCGCGGGTGATCTCGCGGCCGACGTCGAGCTTGACGTCGGCGTCGCTGAGCAGGAGCGCCTGCGCGTCGGTGTTGATCGCGATGAACTCGACGCCACGGAGGCCGAGTTCGATCATCCGGTTGACGGCGTTGACGCCGCCGCCGCCGACACCGACGACCTTGATGACGGCGAGGTAGTTGTGGTTCGTGGTCACGTCAGTCAGGCCTCCGGTTGAACCCTCAACCTCTACTTGAAGTTCAGGGGCAATGCTGGTAGATGTGGTGCTGGCTTCGACGCTACGGGTGGGTTCCGCGCACTGTCGCCCCGCCACGCCGCGTGTCGCCGATCAGGTCGGCAATTCAGTCCTTCGCGCGGATCACGCCGTTGTCCGGTGCGGACACGTCGTACTCGACCACGACACCCGGGTTCCGCGCCGCGTGGTCCTTCACCAGGGCGGCGAGCAGCGCGGCCTTCGCCTCGGAGTCGTCGGGGCTCCCCCACACGACGGTCGAGCCGTCCTTGAGCGTCAGGGTCACGTCGTCGGCGGTGGACCCGGCGACCCGCGTGACCTGCGATCGGACGGTCGACGGCAGCGCCAGCACGACCTCGGTCATCGTGCGGAAGCTCGAGGACCCGAGGCGCGCACGGGCGATGTCGGCGAGCGGCATGGTGGCTGGACGCTGCGGCGACGACTGCACGACGATGCCGGCCGGGTCGACGAGGTCGAACGAGCTGCCGGACTGCACGGCGACGACGGGCGTGCGCTCGGTCACCGTCACGACGAGGGTGTGCGGCGGGGCCTCTTCGGTCACGTAGCTCTCGATGAGCGGGAAGCCGGCGATGTCCTGCTTGATCTCGTCGAAGTCGAGCCGCGCGAGCGGGGTGCCGATCTGGTCGGACAGGGCCTGCCGCAGCGCGGTCTCGTCGACGCGGTTGGTGCCCTTGACCTCGATCGTCTGCAGGGCCATCAGCGGCGAGAACACCGCCACCAGGATCGAGACGCCGAGCACGAGCACGATGCCGGCCGCGGTGATCCACGCGGCGCGGCGGTGGCGGCTGCGCCGGGTGAACCGCCGCACCTCGGCCCGCTCGAGCAGGCGACGGCGACGCTTCGCGATACGCGCCTCTCGCGCGGTCTCGGCAGCGCGGACGCCGGCACCGATGGGTGCGTCGTCGTGCTGGACCGGCCGGGAGGCACTGCCCGCGTCGAGCACGTCGGTCACGGTCGCGTCGTGGTCGCGTGCACTGCCCGCCGCGCC
This sequence comes from Curtobacterium sp. VKM Ac-2887, assembly GCF_015350935.1. NCBI lineage: Bacteria > Bacillati > Actinomycetota > Actinomycetes > Micrococcales > Microbacteriaceae > Curtobacterium > Curtobacterium sp. VKM Ac-2887. Next base: position 187,929 of record NZ_JADKSB010000005.1, read on the forward strand.
CCCGGACGGTCGTCGCGCCCCGTCTCCTCGGGGCGCGTTGCCCGCATCGGGGCGCGAGTCGCGGTGGTCCTCGTCCGGTGTGTACTCGCGCAGGCGGTCGGCGACGGCCCCGAAGCCGGCGCCGACGCGGCGGCCGGCCGCGCCCGCGAGGGTGCCGACGCGGTCGCGCGTCGAGTCGGCGGCATCGGTGGTCGGATCCGCGCCCGCGGACGGTCGTCGCGCCCCGACGCTCGGGGGCGCACCGACCGCTGGGGGGCGCGTTCCGGAGAGCCCGGTGGCCGGGGTGGTGGAGGCCGGGGCCTCGTCGACCGCAGCCGACTCGTCGGGCGTGGGACGGGCCTCCCGGTCGTCGGGTGTGCGCCCGCGGAACGGGAGCCGCGGCATCGAGGGGCCACGACGCTGCCGGGGCGCGTCGGCGCCCTCGACCGGGGCGTCCCTGCGGGCGTCCCCCTCGTCGAACCCCTCGGGTCGCCTCACCGGCCCAACGCTCCCAACACCTGCGGGATGATCCGGTACACGTCACCGCAGCTGAGCGTCATGATGATGTCGCCGTCGCGGGCGACCGCGGCGGCACGGGCGGCGGCCTCGTCCCAGTCCGGCAGGAACTCCACGCGGGACTGGTCGGCGAAGCGCTCCTGCACCAGGGCGCCGGTGACGCCGGGCTCCGGGTCCTCGCGCGCGCCGTAGACGTCGAGGACCACCGTGTGGTCGGCGAGCTCCTCGTAGACCCGCGCGAAGTCACCGGCCATCAGACGGGTGCGGGAGTACAGGTGGGGCTGGTGGATCGCGATGATGCGGCCGTCGCCGACGACGTTGCGGGCGGCCTTGAGCGCCGCGGCGACCTCGGTCGGGTGGTGCGCGTAGTCGTCGTAGACCGACACCCCGCGCTCGACACCGTGCAGTTCGAAGCGGCGCTGGGTGCCGCCGAAGGCCTCGAGCCCGCGGATCGCGTCGGCGGCGCTCACTCCCAGACCGGTCAGGACCGCGAAGGCACCGACGGCGTTGATCGCGTTGTGCCGGCCCGGCACGCGGAGGGTCAGGTGGTGTGCCTCGCCGCCGGCGCGGAACGCGACCTCGACGCCCGCGGACTCGATGATCCGCTCGATGCGCACGTCGGCGTCGACGGCCTCGCCGAAGGTGACGACCTCGGGGGCGTCGGCACGCGCGCGGATGCCCGCCGTGACCGTCTTCGCACCGGCGTCGTCGCCCGAGATGACGACGCGCTCGCTCGCCTTCGCGGCGAACTCGACGAACGCCTCGGTGAAGGCCTCCTCGCTGCCGTAGTGGTCGAGGTGGTCGGCGTCGACGTTCGTGATCAGGGCCACGGCGACGTCGTAGAGCAGGAACGAACCGTCGGACTCGTCGGCCTCGACCACGAACAGGTCGCTCGAGCCCGGCGCCGAGCTCGTGCCGAGCGACTGGATGACGCCGCCGTTGACGAAGCTCGGGTCGAGGCCGAGCTCGACCATCGCGGTGACGATCATGCCGGTCGAGGTGGTCTTGCCGTGCGCGCCGGCGACCGCGACGAGGCGGTGCTCGGCGATGAGGGCGGCGAGGGCCTGGGACCGGTGCAGCACCGGCAGGCCGCGGCGCTGCGCCTCGAGCAGTTCGGGGTTGTCTGGCCAGAGCGCGCTCGTGACGACGATCGTGTCCGCGTCGCCGACGTTCGCGGCGTCGTGGCCGATGTGCACCGCGGCGCCGAGGTCGCGCATGATGCCAGTCGTCTCGGTCTCGCGGGAGTCGCTGCCCGTCACGCGGTGACCGGCGGCGAGGAACATCCGGGCGATGCCGCTCATGCCGGCGCCGCCGATGCCGACGAAGTGCACGGTGCCGAGGTCGTCCGGGATCGGCTGCGTCAGGTCCGGCTTGATGGTCATGGTTCCTCCGTGGTGCTGGCGGCGCCGTTGCCTCGTGCGGTTCCTCGTGCGGCACCTCGTTCGGTGCCTCGTGCTGCGTCCAGGACGAGGTCGGTCATCCGGTCCGCGCCGTCGCGGTGTCCGACGCTGCCCGCCCGGACCGTCATGTCCGCGATGCGGGCCCGGTCCTGCAGGATGGTCAGGAGCTGGAACGTCACCCAGTCGGGGTCGAATTCCCCGTCCGCCACGAGCACGGCTCCCCCGGCGTCGACGACGTCCTTCGCGTTGTGCCGCTGCTCGCCGTTGCCGACAGGGTACGGCACGAGCACGCTCGGCAGCCCGACCGCGGTGAGCTCGCAGACCATGCCGGCGCCGGAGCGGGACACGACGAAGTCGCTCGCCGCGTACGCCAGGTCCATCCGGTCGCAGTAGGCGAGCACGTGGTAGCCGTCGAGGTCGCTCGGACCGATGTCCGACGCAGCACCGACGACGTGCAGGACCTGCCAGCCGGCGCCCACGATGGTCGCCGCGGACTTGTTGATCGTGCGGTTGATGCTGCGGGCGCCCGAGGAACCACCCGTGACGAGGAGCACCGGGCGAGCCGGGTCGAGCCCGAACTCGGCGAGGGCCTCGGCACGGCTGGCACGGCGGTCGAGCGACTCGATCTCGCGCCGGAGCGGCATGCCGACGACCCGGCCGTGCCGCAGTCGGGTGTTCGAGAAGGTCAGGCCGACGTGCTCGGTGAGGAACGCGGCGAGGCGGTTCGCCAACCCCGGCTTCGCGTTCTGCTCGTGCACGACGATCGGGGTGCCGGTGCGCCGGGCCGCGATGTACGCCGGCGCCGCCGCGTAGCCGCCGACGCCGAGGACGACCTCGACCTCGTGCTCGCGGATGATCTGCTCGGTGCGCTTGACGGCCGCGGCGAAGCGCTGCGGGAAGCGGAGGGCCGCGCCGTTCAGCTTCCGAGGGAACGGCAGGCGCGGGATCGTCAGGAGCTCGTAGCCGCGCATCGGCACCAGGCGGGACTCGAGGCCTTCGGCGGTGCCCAGGACGAGCACCTCGGCATCCGGCTCGCGCTCGGTCAGCCGGTCGGCGACCGCGAGCAGGGGGTTGACGTGTCCGGCGGTGCCCCCGCCGGCGAAGAGGTACTTGCTCACCGGAGTCGTCCGTTCGTGGTGGTGCTGTCGAGGGGCGGGTTCGTGGTGCGCGGGTCGTTCTTCCCGGGCAGGTCGCGGGCGAACGACAGCACGACGCCGATCGCCACCAGGGTCATGATGAGCGCGGACCCGCCGGCCGAGATCAGCGGCAGTGGGACGCCGAGGACCGGCAGCAGGCCGAGCACGACGGCGATGTTCACGAGCGCCTGGCCGATGATCCACGCCAGGATGCCGCCCGTGACGGTCTTCACGAACGGGTCGCGGGACTGCCGGATGATCTTGATCATGCCGACGGCGAGCACGACGAACAGGGCGAGCACGACGACGGCGCCGATCAGGCCGAGCTCCTCGCCGATGATCGCGAAGATGTAGTCGTTGTCCGCCTCGGGCAGCCACGACCACTTCGCCTTGGAGTTGCCGAGTCCGACGCCGAACACGCCACCGGACGCCAGCGCCCACATGCCGTGCACGGGCTGCCAGCACAGGTCGGCGTACTGGTTCGAGTCCGTGCAGCCGGACAGCCACGCACTGATGCGCACCTGACGGGACGACGACGCCATCGTGACGAACGGCAGCATGACCGCCATCGCCGCCAGGCCGACGAGCAGGTGGCGGGCGCGGGCTCCGCCGACGTAGAGCGCACCGAGGATCAGGATGAGCATGATCATCGCGGTGCCCTGGTCGCCACCGAGGATCACGAGGCCGAGCGACAGGAGCGAGGCGATCCCGATCGGGATGAACACCTCTTTCCAGTCGTCGAGCTTGTCGCGCTTGACGTACATGATCGCGCCGATGCCGAGCACCAGGCCGAGCTTGACGACCTCGGACGGCTGCGCGGTGAACGAGCCGATGCCGATCCAGTTCCGGTTGCCCTGGACGTCGATGCCGAGCGGTGTGTACACGAGCAGCTGCAGGACGAGGGCAGCACCGAGCAACCGCATCGCCCACTTCCGCCACAGCCGTGTCGGGATCCGGCTCGCGACGAGCATGAGCGGGACACCGAGGACCGCGTACAGACCCTGGCGGGACGCTGCGCCGAAGAAGTCGTGCGTCGCGGCGTACTGCTCGACGCTCGACGACGACAGGACCATCACGACGCCGAAGACGACCAGGAAGAGCGTGACGCCGAGGATCGTGTAGAAGGTGCTGGACTCGGCGACGAAGACGTTCTTGACGGCGACGAGTGCACCGTTCGTGCGACGCGGGTTGCCCGTCGCCGGCGTGCTACGACTGTTCGGAAGATCCGTCGTCGCCATCGGCGTTGCCTCCCAGGTGCTCGTGGACCGCCGCCGCGAAACGACGCCCCCGGTCGGCGTAGGAGCCGAACTGGTCGAACGACGCAGCCGCCGGGGCGAGGAGGACCGTGTCGCCCGGCCTCGCGACCGATGCGGCATGCCGGACCGCCTCGGGCATGACCTGATCAGTGTCCGTCGTCTCCACCTGGAGCACCGGCACCCCGGACGCGTGTCGCGCGAATGCCTCCAGGACGGGGGTCCGGTCGGAGCCGATCACGACGACGGCACGGACCTCGGGGCCGAAGCGTGCGACGAGCCCGTCGACGTCGACGCCCTTGAACAGACCGCCGACGATCCACACCACGGTGTCGAACGAGGCGAGCGAGGCGGTGGCGGCGTGCGGGTTCGTGGCCTTCGAGTCGTCCACCCACGCGACGCCGGCCGACTCGGCCACGAGCTCCGTGCGGTGGTGGTCGGCGCGGAAGGCCCGGACGGCGGACTGGATCGCACTCGGCTGGACGGTGCCGGCACGGGCGAGGGCCGCGGCGGCCAGGACGTTCATCGTCATGTGCGGGCTGGCGAGCCCGGCGACCTCGAGGTCGGCGAGGGTCGACAGCTCGAGCGCGCTGTTCCGACGGTCCTCGTTGAAGGCGCGGTCGCACAGGACGTCCTCGACGATGCCGACGTCCCCCGGCGCGGGCACCCCCGGCGTGAAGCCGACGGCACGGCAGCCCTCGACGACGTCGGCGTCCTGCACCATGTCGCGCGTGACGTCGTCGGCGGTGTTGTAGACGCACGCCATCACGGTGCGCTCGTAGACCTTGGCCTTCGCGGCGCGGTACGCCGCGGCGGAGCCGTGCCACTCGAGGTGGTCGTCGGCGATGTTCAGGCAGGCGCTCGCGAGCGGCACGACCGCGCCGTCGCCCGAGGTCGCCATGTAGTGCAGCTGGTGGCTGGAGAGCTCGACCACGAGCACGTCGTAGCCGTCCGGGTCGCGGACGACGTCGAGCACCGGCACGCCGATGTTGCCGCAGGCCACGGCACGCAGTCCGCCGGCCTCGTACATCGCGGTCGTGAGCTGCGTCGTGGTGGTCTTGCCGTTCGTGCCCGTGATCGTGATCCACGGCGCCGCGACCGGACCGCGCACGACCTTGTCGCGCACGCGCCAGGCGAGCTCGATGTCGCCCCAGACCGTGCTGTTCCGGACGGACCACTCGACGGTCGCGTTGTGCGGCGGCAGACCGGGCGACACGATGACGACGTCCGGCGCCTGCTCCTGCAGCGCGGCCGGCACGGTGTCGAGCGGCGTCTGCACGAAGCGCGCGCCGATGACGTCGAGCAGGTCGACGTTGTCCGACGGCGCGTCGGACGAGTAGACCGTCACCGCACTGCCGAGCTCCACCAGCGTGTCGGCGACCGAGAACCCGGTCGCGCCGAGCCCGAGGACGGCGACGTTCAGGCCCTTCCACCCCTCGGAGTACCAGCTGTCGAGGGACTGGAGGCGGGAGGACGTGGACACCGGGTCAACCAACGCGTGCGATCCATTCGAGGTAGAAGAGGCCGACCCCCGCGGCGACGAAGAGCCCCGCGATGATCCAGAACCGGACGACGACCGTCACCTCGGCCCACCCCTTCAGCTCGAAGTGGTGGTGCAGCGGACTCATCCGGAAGATCCGCTTGCCGTGGGTGATCTTGAAGTACGCCCGCTGCAGGATGACCGAGCCGGTGACGATGAAGAACAGGCCACCGATCAGGATGAGCAGGAGCTCGGTGCGGCTGAGGATCGCGAGACCCGCCAGCGCCCCACCGAGGCCGAGCGAACCGGTGTCGCCGAGGAAGATCTGCGCCGGCGAGGTGTTGTACCAGAGGAACCCGATGAGCCCACCGCAGACCGCGGCCGCGACGACCGCCAGGTCGAGCGGGTTGCTCACGGTGTAGCAGGCGTGCTCCGTGCTCGCGTCGAGACGGGCGCCGCCGCAGATCTGGTTGGACTGCCAGAAGCCGATGATGACGTACGAGCCGATCGCCAGGATGCTCGAGCCGGTCGCGAGACCGTCGAGCCCGTCCGCGACGTTGACGCCGTTCGACGTCGACACCGTGAGCAGCACGATCCAGGCCAGGAACAGCACGGTGCCGATGACCGTGCCGAGCGCCATGAAGTCGAGCCACGGGATGTCCCGGATCGCCGAGATCATGGTCGACGCCGGGGGCTTGCCGTTCGACGTCGGCACCACCAGGGCGACCGTGGCGAAGATGACACCGACGATGACCTGGCCGAGGACCTTGGCCCATCCGCCGAGCCCGAGGCTCCGCTGGCGCCGGACCTTGAGGAAGTCGTCGATGAACCCGACGAAGCCCAGCCCCACCATGAGGAACAGCACGAGCAGGCCGGACAGGGTGATCGAGTCACGTCCGACCAGGTGGCCGACGAAGTAGCCGATCACGGCGCCGATGATGAGGACGATGCCGCCCATCGTCGCGGTGCCGCGCTTGGTGTGGTGCGACTGCGGACCGTCGTCACGGATGAACTGCCCCCACCCGAGACGGTGGAACAGCTTGATGAAGAACGGGGTGAGCAGCAACGTGAACACCAGCGACGTAGCGCCGGCGATGAGGAGCGCGATCATTCGGTGACACCTCCGAGGCGGTCGCCGAGGAATCGCAGTTCGGCCGACTTCGAGGACTTGACCAGGACCACGTCGCCGGGGCGGAGCATGTCCTGGAGTGACCGGACGGCGTCGTCGACGTCCTCGATGAACACCGATTCGCCGTCCCACGATCCCTCGAGGGTGGCGGCCTGGTGGATGGGCATCGCGCCGCGGCCGACGACCACGAGCTGTCCGATGCCGAGACGGACGACGAGCCGACCGATGCGGTCGTGCTCCTCGGTCGAGAACTCGCCGAGCTCGGCCATCTCGCCGAGCACGGCGACGGTCCGCTCCCCCGGACGCACGATCTGCGCCAGGGTCCGCAGCGCCGCCGCGGTCGAGTCCGGCGACGCGTTGTAGGCATCGTTGATGACGGTGACGCCCTCGGGGCCGCCCTGCAGCAGCTCCATGCGCCAGCGCTCGGCGCGCGTCATCGACGCGAGCGCCGCGGCGCCGTCGGCGAGCAGGACGCCCCAGCGGTGGGCGACCGTCAGGGCCGCGGCCGCGTTCATCGCGTGGTGCTCACCCAGGATCGCGAGGCGCACGTCCACGTGATCCGGGCCTCCAGGCTGGCTACGGTCCGTCGGACGGTCGCCTTCCTGATCGACGGGAGGCGCGGTGAGGGTGAAGCGGGTGCCGCTGCGGTCCGTCTCGATGCCGGTGATGCGGTAGTCGGCATCCGCCGACGTGCCGAAGCCGACCACCTGGGCGGCCGTCAGGTCGCGCATCGACGCGACCCGGTCGTCGTCGACGTTGAGCAGTGCGGTCGCGGAGGCAGGCAGGTCGGTGACCATCTCGGACTTCGCGCGCTGCGTCGCCTCGATGCCGCCGAACTCGCCGGCGTGCGCCAGGCCCACCTTGAGCACGACACCGACGTCCGGCTCGGCGATGCGGACGAGCGCCGCGATGTGGCCGACGCCACTGGCCCCCATCTCGACGACCAGGAACCGGGTGTCGTACGTGACCCGGAGCATCGAGATCGGTGCCCCGACGTGGTTGTTGAAGGACCCCTGGGGCGCGACGGTCTCGCCGTGCTGCTCGAGGATCGTCCGGAGCATGTTCTTCGTGCTCGTCTTGCCGTTCGAGCCGGTGATGCCGACGACCTTGAGCGGTGCCGGACGCCCCTCGGCGTCGACGCGGTCGGCGGATGCCATCCGGACCCGGGTGACGACCTCGTGCGCGAGCGCGGCGAGTGCTGCGTAGCCGTCCGCGACGACGACCTGCGGCGCGGTGGTCTCGACGCGCTGGGGCGTGATGACCAGCGCGGCACCCGCCTCGGTCGCGGCGGGCACGAAGCGGCGCCCGTCCGTGACCTCGCCGGGCAGGGCGAAGAAGACACTGCCGGGGCGGACCAGGCGTGAGTCGGTCTCGACCGACCCCTCCACCACCAGGTCGCCGGGCTCGGCGACGTCGGTCGCCTGGGCACCACCGATCAGCTCGCCGCCGACCGCGGTGGCGATCTCGGCGAGGGTGAGCGCGATCATCGGAGGTCCTCGGCCGGACCGGAGTTCGGCTCCCAACCGGCTTCGCGCAGGGCCTGACGGGCCTCGTCGCGTGCCGAGTAGGGGGTGCGGACCCCGGCGATGTCGCGGTAGTCCTGGTGGCCCGGGCCGGCCCAGAGGATGGAGTCGCCCTCGCCGAGCAGGCCGACGGCCAGGCGGATGGCGGCCTCGGGCGGACTCACCTCGTGCAGCTCGTGGTCCGGGAACGCCTCGCGCGCGGCGTCGACCAGGGTCTTCCGGATCGACGCGGCGTCCTCGAAGCGGGGGTGGTGGTCGGTGACGACGAGGATGTCGCTGCCGGCCGCCGCGACGCGGGCCATGTCGCCGCGCTTCGTGGTGTCGCGGTCGCCGTCGGCGCCGAACAGCATGAGGACCTTGCCGGAGGTGAACTGGCGGACGGCAGCGAGGGTGTTCTCGAACGCGTCGGCGCTGTGGCCGAAGTCGACGTAGACGCTCGGGCCGTGCTCGCCCGAGACCCGCTCGGTCCGGCCGGGCAGGTAGCACTCGATGGCGGAGACGCGGCGCACGGCGCCGTCGCGGTCACGGTCGCTTCGCGCCTCGTGCTCGTCGCGGTCGTCTTCGTCCGGGTAGCGGCGGTGGTTGCTGTCGAGCGCGTGCGCGATGGCACCGAGCTCGAAGCCGCCCTCGACCAGCATGACGATCGCCAGTGCGGCGTTCGCGGCCATGTGCCAGCCGATCAGGGGCACACGGGTGGTGAGCTCGCGGCCCTCGGGACCGGTCAGGCGGAACTCGGTGTACGCGGCGTGCGCCTCGACGATGTCGACGTGCCACTCGGCCTCGACGTCCGGGTGCACGGTGATCGTCGTGACCGGGATGCGGGAGTCCTGCACCACGCGGTGGCCCCAGTCGGTGTCCAGCGAGACGACGCCGCGACGGGCGTGCTCGGGCTGGAACAGCGGGAGCTTCGCCTGGTAGTACTCCTCCATGTCGGCGTAGTCGTCGAGGTGGTCGTGCGACAGGTTCGTGAAGGCCGCGACGTCGAAGACGATCCCGTCGACCCGGTGGCGGCTGAGGGCCTGCGCGCTCACCTCGACGGCGACCGCGCGCACCTCGCTCTCGCGCATCCGGGCGAGGAGCGCGTGCATCTCGCTGGCCTCGGGCGTGGTGAGACGGCTCGTCACGCTGAGCGTGCCGATGTGGCGCTCGGCGGTCGAGCTCAGGCCGGTGACCAGGCCGAGCTGCTTGAGGATCCCCTCGAGGATGTACGACGTGCTCGTCTTGCCGTTCGTGCCGGTGACGGCGAACAGCTGCGGCAGGTCGGTGGCCTCGTCCGGGTGGGTGCGGTAGACCCAGGCGGACACGTCGCCCAGAGCGGCACGGGGGTCGTCCACGACGAGGACCGGCAGGCCGGCCGCTCGTGCGCTCTCCACGCCCGCGTCGTCGGTCAGGACGGCGACGGCACCGCGCTCGGCGGCCTCGGTGGAGAACTCCGCGCCGTGCCGGTTCGCACCGTGCACGCCGACGAAGACGTCACCCGGCTGCACCTCAGCGGCGCTCAGCGTGACACCGGTCGTCTCGACGGCGTCGAGGGAACCGACGACGCGGAGGCCGAACGCGTTCGCGAGTTCGGCGACCGCCCTCGGGGTCGGGTGTTCGGGCCGGAGGACCGGGGGGATCCGTGCGGACAAGTGTTCCTTCTTCCTCACCACGTGGACGGGTAGAGCTTCGCCTCGGACGCGGAGGGGGCTACTCGGTACTTCTCGAGCACCTGGGACATGAGTGTGCGGAACGCCGGAGCCGCTCCGCTCGACCACTTGTTGGTCTGCGGCTTCGTGAACGTCACCGTGACAACATACTGGGGGTCTTCGGCGGGTGCCATTCCGGCCACCGAGGTGATGCGCTGACCGCCGTAGCCCTTCGAGCCCTCGGCCACCTCGGCGGTACCGGTCTTCGCGGCGATGTTGTAGCCCGAGATCGGCTTCATGCCCACGAGCGTGCCGCCCGTGACCACGCTCTGGAGCATGTCGGTGACCTGGGTCGCAGCGTCGGCGGACACGACGCGCTGCTTCTGCACGTCGGGCGCGTCGATGGTCTTGCCGTCCGAGGTGGTGCAGCCCTTGACGAAGTGCAGCGGGATCCGGACACCGTCGTTCGCGATGGTCTGGAACACGCTGGCAACCTGGACCGCGGTCGTCGAGATGCCCTGGCCGAACATCGAGTTGATGTTCGTCTGCTGGTCCCAGTTCGGGCTCGAGCCGTAGTCCATCGACGGCTGGCCCGGGTAGTCGATCGCCGACTCCGGCTCGAACAGTCCGAACTTCTGCATGTAGTCGTACCGCTGCTGCGCCGTCAGCCGCGCGCCGAGCTCGGTGATGCCGACGTTCGACGAGTTCTGCAGGATGCCCGTCAGCGTCAGGTTCTCGGTCTCGTGGAACTCGGAGTCGTGGATCGTGCCGCCCCAGGGGAAGGTGCGCGAGTACGGCACGACCGCCTGGTCGGTGGGACTCGACTTGCCCTGGTCGATCAGGGCGGCGGCGATGGCGGCCTTGATCGTCGAACCGGGCTCGTAGGAGTCGGTGAGCGCACGGGAGCCGAACGCCCCCTTGTCGGTCGTGGCGTCGACGTCGTTCGGGTCGACCGTCGGGTAGTCGGCGACCGCGAGCAGCTCGCCCGTCTTCACGCTCGTGACCGTGGCCGTCGCCGACGCCGCCTGCAGGGTCTTCGCGGCGGACGCGATGGTCTGCTGCGCCATGTACTGCAGGTCGCTGTCGATCGTCGTGACGAGCGTGCCGCCGTCCTTGGCCTGCTTCTTCGTCACGGTGCTGCCGGGCAGCTGGACGCCGTCCTCGCCGCGCTCGTACGTCTCCGAGCCGTTCGTGCCGGCGAGGCACTTGTTGTAGGCGTACTCCAGGCCGGCCTGTGCGCCGTCGGTGCCCATGAAGCCGGTGACGTTGCCCGTGGTCGCACCCGTCGGGTACACCCGCGACGCCTGCTGCTCCTTGTAGATCCACGGGATGCCGAGGTCGGTGACGGCCTCGTAGTGCTTCACGTCGAGGCCCTTGACCAGGTACGCGAAGTCCGACTTCGGGTTCGCGGCGATGTTCTTCCGCATGGTTGCGACGTCGCCACCCGAGGCCTTCGCCAGGGCGGTGAGCGCCGTCGACACGCTGATGTCCTTGACCCGGGTCCCGCCGAGCTTGCCCTTGAAGGCCTTGACCAGACGCGGGGCGGTGGTGATGTTGTACCGGGTGACGCTGTCGGCGAGTTCCGTGCCGTTGCGGTCGACGATCGACCCGCGGGTGCCGTAGATCGTCACCGGGATGCTGCGCTTCTGCGTCGACTGCTCGTTGAGGGCCGAGGCCTGCACGACCTGGATGTCGACGAGGCGGACCACGAAGACACCCACCAGGGCGATCACGGCGATCATCACGATGCTGTAGCGCAGTCGGCGGTTTCGGATCGTCTTCGTCACGCGGTGCGGTCCTTCCCGGATGGTGCTGAGGGTGGTTCAAACCCGCAGGTCACCGGGTGGAGGGCGCCTGGAGCTGGTTCGCGTCGGACTCTACGGAGGACTTCGAGGAACCCCCGTCCGACGCGCTGGCGCCGCTCGTCTTCTCAGACGCGGCGGTGCCGGTGGTGCTGTCGGCGGTGCTGTTGCCGGCGGTGTCGTCGGCCTTCGCGTCGGTACTGGCGCTGCCCGTGGTCGAGCCCGTCTCCTTGCTCGTCGACGTGTCGCCCTGCTTCGCAGCGAGGGGGACGTCGTTCAGCAGGGAGTTCGGCACCTGGTTCGAGGTCGCTGCGGTGGCCTGGTCGGCGACCGCCGGCGTCGGCGTGCCGTACACCCGGCCCGTCTTGGGGTCGAGGTACACCGGCGTGGAGTTGGCGATCATCCCGAGCGACTGCGCGTTGCGGGCCAGGTTCTGCGGCGAGTCGAGCACCCGGAGTTCCTCGGAGAGCGACTGCTGCGTGCGGGAGAGGTTCGTCTGCTCCGTGCCGAGGGCGCTCAGCGTGTAGGCCCCCTGGCTGAGCACCATGCTGATGCCGAGCTGGGCGAGCAGCAGGATGCCGAGCGCGACGACCGCCGTGACGGCGTAGCCGATGCGGGGCCGTGCACGGCGCTGGGCCGCGGTCGGCGTGACCTCGACGAGCTCCGGTCGGTGCTGACGGTCCGGGCGCGGGGCGCGGGACGGGACGACGGCGGGGTCGACGAGTGCGAGGTTCGTGCTCATGTCACTTCCGGATCCGCTCGGCCGCGCGCAGGCGCACGGGTGTTGCTCGGGGGTTGGCGGCGCGCTCGGCCTCGTCGGCCAGCTCGGCGCCCTTGACGATCAGGGAGAAGGTGGGGGCGTGCTCGGGGAGCTCGACCGGCAGCCCGGCGGGGGCGCTCGACTTCGTGCGCGCCACCAGTGCCCGCTTGACGATGCGGTCCTCGAGCGACTGGTACGACTCCACGACGATGCGACCGCCGACCGCGATGGCGTCGAGCGCCGCCGGGATCGCGCGTTCGAGGACGCTGAGTTCGGCGTTCACCTCGATGCGGAGCGCCTGGAACACGCGCTTCGCGGGGTGGCCCTGGCGCTGGATCGCGACCGGGGTCGCGTCGTGGAGCACCTGCACCAGGTCGCCCGACATCTCGAACGGCACGCTCGCGCGGCGGTCGACGATGGCCCGGGCGTAGCGGCCGGCGAGCTTCTCCTCGCCGTAGCGCTGGAAGATGCGGCGCAGTTCGCCCTCGTCGTAGGTGGCCAGGACGTCGGCGGCGGTCTGCCCCTCGGTCCGGTCCATGCGCATGTCGAGCGGGGCGTCCTGGCTGTACGCGAAGCCGCGCTCGGCCCGGTCGAGCTGCAGCGAGCTGACGCCGAGGTCGAACAGCACGCCGTCGACCTGGCGGAAGCCCTCGCCCTCGATCGCGTCGACGATGCCGTCGTACACGGTGTGCACCAGGCGGACGCGGTCGCCGAAGCGGGCCAGGCGCTCCCCCGCGATGCCGAGGGCGTCGGTGTCACGGTCGAGACCGATCAGCGTCAGGTCCGGGAACCGCTCGAGCAGCCCCTCGGAGTGTCCGCCCATGCCGAGCGTGGCGTCGACGACGACCTTGCCCGGTCCGTCGAGCGTCGGCGTGAACAGGTCGACGATGCGCTCGAGCATCACCGGCGTGTGCGGGAAGCGTGGTGTCCCGTTGTCGTTGTCGGCCATGTGCAGCCCCTCGTCTTCCGGGCCGCGGGTCCGGATCCCCATCCATGCGACCTGACATCGGGGAAGTGATGTCAGGGCTTCACGGCTGGGAGTCCCGATCCACGGATCAGAAGATCCCCGGGATCACCTCCTCGTCGTTGTCGGCGAACGCCTCTTCGGCTTCGGCGTAGTAGGCCTCCCACGCGGTGGTCGACCAGATCTCGGCACGGTCACCGCTGCCGATGACCGTCAGGTCCCGCTCGAGCCCCGCGTACTCACGGAGGTTCTGCGGGATCGTCACGCGGTTCTGCTTGTCGGGCTGCTCGGCGCTGGCCCCCGAGAGGAACAGGCGCATGTAGTCCCTGGTGCGCTTCGACGTCATCGGTGCGGTCCGGATGCGTTCGTGGAGTTCCTCGAACGTCCGGGCACTGAAGACCACGACGCAGCGTTCCTGGCCGCGGGTCATCACAAGTCCCCCGGACAGTTCGTCCCGGAACTTGGCGGGGAGGATCACGCGACCCTTCTCGTCGAGCTTCGGGGCATGAGTACCGAGCAGCACGCCGGGCCTCCCCTCCGCTCCACCGGACCGTTGCAAGCCCCACTTTACTCCACTGCCCTCCCCTCGGCCAGGATTCCGCTCCCTTTTCGCCCCGTGGCACCCCTTTTGGGGCCGTTTCGGCAGCGCCGAAGCCCGGACAGCGGTGGCGGATGCCCGTCATGCCGGGGATCTGGGCGGGTGTGGCGGCCGTGGAGGAAAGTGGAGGACTTTCGCAGCCAGTGGAGCGTCCCGTGGCGCGCCGAGGTGCGGCGAGGTGCGGCGGCGTGTGGCGAGGGTGCGGCGGCGTGTGTCGCGCTGCTGCTCGGCGTTGCTCGGCGCCGTGGCGTGTGCGCCCGATCACCCCTGCCACACCTCCGCCACACCCCCCTGCCACACCCGAGGCATCGCACCGAGGTTCCACGACAGGCCGCGCGCAGGTCGCCGAGGTTCCACGAAGGGACGCCCGAGCGCGCGAGATGCCGAGATTTCGGAACCTCGACGGCGCTCGACGAGGAACGCCCCCGGAACGCGAAACGGGGCCGGCCCGAAGGCCGGCCCCGTCACGAGGGAGGAGTGTGGAGGGCTGCTACTGCCCCTGGTCGTTCCGCTTGTCCCAGCGGTCGTTCATGCGATCCATGAAGGACCCGCCGCCACCGCCGCCACTGGCCGGACGAGCCGAACCACCGGACGCCGGAGCACCCGGCCGAGCGGGCTTCGCCTTCGGGGCACGCATGCCCGGGCGCAACGCGAAGAGCACACCGGCGAGCATCACGACGAAGCCGAGGATGCCCAGCAGCGGGGCCTTGATCACGAGACCGACGATCACGATCGCGACGCCGGCGAGTGCACCGAGCACTCCGAGCGTGATGGCTGTGTACGTCGGACGACCCTGTCGACGTGTGACACGCGCCACGAAATCGGAATCGTTCTGGTAGAGGCTGCGCTCCATCTCTTCGAGAAGGCGCTGCTCCTGTTCCGAGAGCGGCATCTTGGTTCCCTCTGTTCCTGGGATCGACGCGGGGTTGAACAACCGGGCTGGAAAACACTCGGTTGAGTGGACCGATTCTATGTCCCAACCGCTCCACTAGGGTAGGGACTGTGGCTGAGAGTACGCGATTAGTGGACCTCGTATCGGCGCGTATCGACCGGGCACTCGACGAGCAGCGTGAACGGCTCCTCGCGATCAGCCCCGATCTCGCCCCGTTCGACCTGTACGCCCGAGATCTGCTGTCCGGTGGCAAGCGCTTCCGGGCGCTGTTCTGCTACTGGGGATGGCAGTCGGTGGCGGGCCGTTCGGGCTCGTTCGACCCGCTCGCCGAGGGCTCCCGTCAGACCACGGCCGAGGCGATCGTCACGGTCGCCGCGGCGCTCGAGGTCTTCCACGCAGCAGCCCTGGTGCACGACGACATCATGGACCGCTCGGACACCCGCCGTGGGCGTCCCGCAGCACACCGCCGGTTCGAGTCCCTCCACCAGGAGTCCGGCTTCGTCGGCGACCGCGGGCAGTACGGCACGAACTCGGCGCTGCTGCTCGGCGACCTGCTGCTGTCCCTCAGCGACTCGGTGTTCGACGAGGGCCTCGCGCTCCTCGACCCGGTGCGCGCCCGCATCGTGCGCCAGGAGTTCCACGCGATGCGCCTCGACGTCACCGCGGGCCAGTACCTCGACGTGCACGAAGAGACCGCCTGGCCCGTCATCGACGAGTCCGAGCACCTGCTCCGCGCCCAGCGCGTCATCGTCTTCAAGTCCGCGAAGTACTCGATCGAGGCACCGCTCGTCATCGGCGCGCTGGTCGCCGGCGCGAGCGACTCCCAGCTCGAGGGTCTCCGCGCCTTCGGGCTCCCCCTCGGCGTCGCCTACCAGCTGCGCGACGACATGCTCGGCGTGTTCGGCGACCCCGAGGTCACCGGCAAGCCCGCCGGCGACGACCTGCGCGAGGGCAAGCGGACCGTGCTCATCGCCTCGGCCCGCAAGGCGCTGGCCAGTGGCCCGCGGCAGCTGCTCGACGAGCTCCTCGGCGACCCCGACCTCGACGAGGAGCAGGTGCAGATGCTCCGCGCCACCCTCACCGAGTCCGGTGCGGTCGCCGCGGTCGAGCGTTCCATCGACCGGCACGTGCAGCGTGCGAAGGCGGCGCTCGACGCGTCGCCGTTGACGCCGTCGGCACGCGAGCAGCTCGCGTCGCTGGCCGACACGGTCAGCCGCCGGTCGTCCTAGACGCACCACCAGGACAGACGGGAGGCCCGGTGCCCGCTGGCACCGGGCCTCCCGTCTGCTCGGAACGCGTCTAGAGCAGCGACTGGGCCACGCGACGCACCTCGGCCTTGCGACCGGCGCGCAGCGCCGCGATGGGCGAGACGCCCATCGAGTCGTCGACGGTGAGCATCCAGCGGACCGCCTCGTCGTCGGTGAAGCCGTTGTCGCTGAGCACGGTCAGGGTGCCACGCAGCTCGGGCATGGGCTCGCGGTCCTCGAGGAACTCGCTCGGCACGCGCAGGACACCACCGACGCGGGCCGCCAGCAGGGTCTTCTCCTCGAACAGGCGGTGGATCCGGCCGGGGCTGGTGCTGAACAGGTCCACCAGTTCGGGGACGGTCAGCCAGCGCTCGGAGAGGGAGAGGTCGTCGACGGGTGCAGCACTCACACGCCCATGGTGCCAGAGCGGGGCACCGAGTGAGTACGCACCGTTCGTCACATTCGTCACACGCACCACATCCGGCTCTCTGGTTGACTTGGGAATCACACCATGCCAGCGTTGTGCCACCTGTGAGTGCGCGCATGCACGCGCACGGGACAGTCGAGATCAGGAGAAACCGTGGACAACGCTGCAGACGAAGCCGCCCGGCGCGCACGATCCGCCCGGTTCGCGACCATGCCCATCGTCCTCGCGGGCACGATCGCGGTGACCGCCGGCCTGACCGGCCCCATCGCGCACGCCGAACCGCGACACGACGACGCGGACTCGAACCACAAGCGCCACGTCGACCAGGACCGCAACGTCGGCAACCGTCCGGTCTTCGGCACCGCGGTCGCACGTCCGTCGCAGACCGTCGTCACGACGGTCGCCGCGACGACGAAGGCAGCCGCCCCCACGACCTACACCGTCCGTCAGGGCGACACGGTCTCGGGCATCGCCGCCCGCTTCGGCCTGTCGGCGCAGGAGGTCCTGGTGCGGAACGGCCTCGGCTGGAACACGATCATCCACCCCGGGCAGACGCTGCACCTGGCGTCGACGCCCGCGGTGACCACGGCGCGCACGACCACGAGCGTCGGATCGACGTCCGGGTCCGGGTCGGGGTCGGGGTCGAGCACCTCGAGCTACCACGTGAAGTCGGGCGACACCGTGTCCGGCATCGCATCGCGGGTCGGCGTGTCGACCACGGCGCTCCTCAGCGCCAACAAGCTCTCGCAGCGCAGCGTGATCTACCCCGGTCAGACGCTCCGGGTGCCGCACGGCTCGTCCGGAGGCGGCTCGGTGTCCACGGCCGCAGCGTCGTCGGGTTCGTCGAAGTCGAGTGTGAAGATCTCCTCGGGCGACACGATCGGCTCGATCGCTGCGTCCCACCACGTCTCCGTCGCCTCGCTGCTGTCGGCGAACGGCCTGACCTACACGAGCACGATCTACGCGGGCAAGACCCTCGTCATCCCGTCGTCGAGCACTGCTGCGACGACCGCCGCCGCGCCGTCGCGTGCCGCGGTGAGCGCCGCCGTCGGACTGAGTGCCGAGCAGCGCCAGAACGCAGCCACCATCGTCGCCGTCGGCCGCTCCCTCGGGGTGTCCGACCGCGGCATCGTGGTGGCCCTGGCCGCCGCGATGCAGGAGTCGAGCCTGCGCAACCTGCCCCACGGCGACCGCGACTCGGTCGGCCTGTTCCAGCAGCGGCCGAGCCAGGGCTGGGGCAGTGCGGCGAAGCTGCAGGACCCCGCGTACGCGACGAAGCTGTTCTTCGGCGGTCGCAGCAACCCGAACGTCGGCAAGACCCGCGGGCTGCTCGACGTGCCCGGGTGGTCGTCGATGAGCATCACCGACGCCGCCCAGGCCGTGCAGCTCTCCGCCTACCCCAAGGCCTACGCCAACTGGGCGAGCGCCGCCCAGGGCTGGCTGGCCACCCTCTGAGTCTCATCCGGAAGATCGAGATTGGGTCACGACCGGTGCGCCGGTGCGGTGTCGTGCAGTCTCGATTCGTAGAATGCCGCCGATGACCACCAACGCCGCCACGGATCCGATGATCGGTCGCATGATCGATCAGCGGTACCGCGTCCGCTCCCGCATCGCGCGCGGGGGCATGGCGACCGTGTACCTCGCGACCGACGTCCGCCTCGAGCGACGCGTCGCGATCAAGATCATGCACGGGCACCTGGCCGACGACCAGGCCTTCCGTGAGCGCTTCATCCAAGAGGCCCGGTCCGCCGCGCGGCTGTCCCACCCGAACCTGGTCGGCGTCTACGACCAGGGCGCCGAGGACGACACCGCCTACATCGTGATGGAGTACATCCCGGGCATCACGCTGCGGGACCTGCTGCAGGAACACCACGCCCTGACGCCCGAGCAGGCGACCGACATCCTGCGCGCCGTGCTGGCCGGACTCGCCTCGGCCCACCGCGCCGGCATCGTGCACCGCGACCTGAAGCCCGAGAACGTCCTGCTCGCCGACGACGGCCGCATCAAGCTCGGCGACTTCGGCCTGGCCCGGGCGACGACGGCGAACACCGCGACCGGGGCCGCCCTGCTCGGCACGATCGCGTACCTCTCCCCCGAGCTCGTCACCCGTGGCGCCGCCGACTCACGCAGCGACATCTACGCGCTCGGCATCATGCTCTACGAGATGCTCACCGGCGAGCAGCCCTACAAGGGCGAGCAGCCGATGCAGATCGCCTACCAGCACGCGAACGACACGGTGCCCGTCCCGAGTGCCGCGGTGTCCGGCGTCCCGCCCGAGCTCGACGAGCTCGTCGCCTGGTCGACCGCCCGCGACCCCGAGGACCGACCGCGCGACGCCCGCGAGATGCTCGACCACATGGCGGGCAACCAGCAGCGTGCCACGGGCCAGTACCGGACCGCCGTGCTGCGGCCCGAGAACGCGACCGCCATCCTGCCGTCCGGCGGCGGGACCGCTGCCGGTGTCGGCGCTGCTGCCGCTGGTGCCCGTGCTGCCGCCGACGCACCGGCGGCCACCGATGCCACGGCGATCATCGACAGCCCCGACCGCGGGCGTCCCACGACCCGGAACCGCAACACCGGTCCGGGCCCGCGCCGCACGGGCGCGCAGCCCGGGGTGCTCTCGCCCGCGGGACAGCGCCTGGCCGACCTCTCCGCGAAGCGTCGCAAGCGCGGCTGGATCGCGCTGTCGGTCTTCGTCGTGCTCCTGCTCATCGGCGCGGGCTTCGGCTGGTACTTCGGGCCGGGGCCGGGTGGCAACGTGCGCATCCCCGAAGTGACGGGCAAGTCGGTCTCGCAGGCCCGGCAGCTGCTCGAAGCCCAGGGCCTGCACGCGGCGTCGAAGACCGGAACCCGGTTCGACGCCGTCGTCGCGAAGGGACAGGTGTCCATCACCAAGCCGGCCGCGAAGCGCGAGGTGCAGAAGGGCACGTCGGTGCAGCTCGTCGTGTCGAACGGGCCGAAGATGATCGCGCTTCCGACGATCGTCGGGCAGCCGATCTCCACCGTCACCGCCGCGCTCGACGACGACTTCGAGCTGCAGGACAACCGGTACGAGTTCTCGGCCGACGCCGCGAAGGACACCGTCATCGCGGCGACCGGCCGCGCGTCCGGCGGCAAGGCGCTCGACCTGACGTCGGTCAAGGCCTACGGGGAGACCGGCCCGGTCACGCTCACGGTGTCCCTCGGCGCCGTGCCGGACGTCGTCGGGAAGACCGTCGACCAGGCCTCCGCGGAGCTCGACGCGGTCGGCCTCGTCCTCGGCGCCCGCACCGAGGAGTTCAGCGAGGACGTCCCCTCCGGACAGATCGTCTCCGCCGAGGTGCAGGACTCCCCCGCCGTGCGCGGCACCGCGATCGACGTCGTCGTGTCGAAGGGCCCGACGCCGATCACCCTGCCCGAGGACGGCGTCGTCGGCTCGACCATCAACGAGGCCACCGCGACGCTCGAGGGCCTCGGGCTCAAGGTCTCCGTGCCCGACTGCACGAACATCCTGTGCGGGTTCTACGACTGGAAGTCGTCGCTGCCGGTGACCGGTACCAACCCGGGCGCCGGAGCCACGGTGTACCGCGGCGACACGGTCACGCTCTCCTACGACCAGTAGGCGGTCCCGCCCGCCCGGTCCGGTCCGGTCCGGTCCGCCGAAGCGACACCTGTCCGCTCGGCGTCGCCGAAGGCACCGCGAAAGCGACAGTGTGCCGTCGAACATCGGCGGCACACTGTCGCTTTCGCGGACCGGCGCGGGAAACGCGTGGCCGGGCGCGAGGTGGACGCAACCGGCACGGCGGACGGGAGGCGCGGGGCAGAGCCGCCACGGGCCTCCCGTCCGGCACACGGAAGCGACAGAACCCCGCCAACGGTTCGCGGGGTTCTGTCGCTCTGGCGGGACTGACCCGGCCCGGTCGCGCTACGCGCGCACGTGCGGGTGCGCGCCGAGCTCCTCGGCCACGAGGAACGCGAGCTCGAGCGACTGCATGTGGTTCAGCCGCGGGTCGCACAGCGACTCGTAGCGGGTGGCGAGGGTGGCCTCGTCGATGTGCTCCGACCCGCCGAGGCACTCCGTGACGTCGTCACCGGTGAGCTCGACGTGCATGCCACCCGGGTACGTACCGACCTGGCGGTGCGCCTCGAAGAAGCCGAGGACCTCGTCCACGACGTCGTCGAACCGACGGGTCTTGTAGCCGGTGGGCGTGGTCAGGCCGTTGCCGTGCATCGGGTCGGTGACCCACAGCGGGTTGGCGTCCATCCCCTTGATCGCCTCGAGCAGCTTGGGCAGCTCGTCGCGGATCTTGCCGGCACCCATGCGCGTGATGAACGTCAGACGGCCGGGCTCGCGGTTCGGGTCGAGCTTGTCGACCAGGGCCTTCATGTCGTCGACGCTCGTGGTCGGGCCGAGCTTCACGCCGATCGGGTTCCGCACCCGCGACAGGAAGTCCACGTGGGCACCGTCGAGATCACGCGTGCGCTCACCGATCCAGATGAAGTGGCCGGAGGTGTCGTACGCCAGACCGGACCGCGAGTCGATGCGGGTCATCGGGCGCTCGTAGTCCATGAGCAGACCCTCGTGCGACGCGTAGAACTCGACGTGCTTGAGCGCCTCGAAGTCGGCACCGCAGGCGTCCATGAAGCGGATCGCGCGGTCGATCTCCTTGGCGAGGTGCTCGTAGCGGGCGTTCGCCGGGTTCGACGCGAAGCCCTTGTTCCACGAGTGCACCTGGCGCAGGTCGGCGAAGCCACCCTGCGTGAAGGCGCGGACGAGGTTCAGCGTCGACGCGGCCGTGTGGTACCCCTGCACCAGGCGGCGCGGGTCGGCCGTCCGGCTCTCCGGCGTGAAGTCGTAGCCGTTCACGATGTCGCCGCGGTAGGCGGGCAGCGTGACGTCGCCGCGGGTCTCGAAGTCGCTCGAGCGCGGCTTGGCGAACTGCCCGGCCATGCGACCCATCTTGATGACGGGCATCGACGCGCCGTAGGTCAGGACGACGGCCATCTGCAGGATCGTCTTGACGCGGTCGCGGATGGAGTCGGCGGTCGCGCCGGCGAAGGTCTCGGCGCAGTCACCGCCCTGCAGCAGGAACGCCTTGCCCTGTGCGGCGGCGGCGAGCCGCTCGCGGAGCTTGTCGACCTCGCCCGCGAAGACGAGGGGCGGCAGCGTGGCGATCTCGGCCGAGGCGGCCTCGGCCGCTGCGGCGTCGGGCCACGTGGGCTGCTGCTTGATGGGGAGGGTGCGCCAATAGTCGAGGCCCTCGATGACGTCCGGATCCTGCAGGGCGACGAAGTCGGTCGACTCGAACAAGGGCGTTACCTCGGTGTTCTGTGCGGGCGGCCCGCCTGGCCGCCGGAAGGCGGCAGAACGGGCGTCCTGGCGGAGTGCCGGGACCATCAGAGCCTAACGTGCGGGCGACGACTTCCGTTCCCGCATGACTGCCTCGCGTGCGGAGCTCGCGCGTTCCTTGACGCTCGTCGCGTACACGTCGACGTACTCCTGACGGCTCAGCCCCGCGAGCTCGTGCATGACCTCGTCGGTGACGCTGCGCAGGATGAACCGGTCGGTCTCGAAGCCCTGGAAGCGCGAGAAGTCGAGCGGCTTGCCGAACACCACGCCGACGCGCTTGATCTTCGGGAAGCGCTGCCCGATCTGCTGCACTTCACGCGTGCCGACCATGGCGACGGGGACGACGAGCACCCGGCCCTCGAGGATCATCCGCGCGATGCCGGTGCGACCGCGGTAGAGCTTGCCGTCGGGGCTGCGCGTGCCCTCCGGGTAGATGCCGAGCTGCTCGCCGCGGGCCAGGACCTGCAGGCCGGTGCGGAGCGAGGCCTCGGACGCCTTGCCGCCGGAGCGGTCGATCGGCAGCTGGCCGATGGCGTTGAAGAACGTCTTCGTCGCCCAGCCCTTGAGCCCCCGCCCGGTGAAGTAGTCGCTCTTCGCCAGGAAGGACAGCCGCCGGTCGAGCACGGCCGGCAGGATCACCGAGTCGATGAAGGAGATGTGGTTGGACGCGAAGATGACCGGGCCCTTGGCGGGGACGTTCTCACGGCCGACCACCCACGGGCGGAACAGGGTGAGGATGAGCGGGCCGAGCAGGAAGTTCTTCAGCAGCCAGTAGGTCATCGACGACTCCAGGTGGTGGGGTGGGCCTGAGCGACCCTACGCCGTGCGGGCCGGTACGCGGTTACGCCGTGCGGGCGTGGATGCGGGCCAGGTCGGCGGCGCCGACGACTCCGGCGTCGTTCACCAGCTCGGCGATCACGAAGTCCGGCTCGGGGTGGTAGCCACGCGCCGGCAGGTTGTTGAGGTACGCCTGCTTGATCGGGTCGAGCAGCCGGTCCCCCGCGCTGGCGACCCCGCCGCCGAACACGAACAGCTGCGGGTCGAGCACCGCGGACAGCGAGGCGCAGGCCTCACCGAGGTGGCGGCCGAGGCGACGGAGCGCCGCGAGGGCACCCGGGTCGTCGGCCAGGATCAGGTCGCCCACGATGTGTCCGTCGAGCTCGCCGCCGTTGGCTTCGCGCGCGTCGGCCAGCGCGGAGCCGATGCCGCCGGCGTCGGCGACGTCGTTCGCCATCCGCTGCAGGGCACGGCCGGAACCGTACTGCTCGATGCAGCCACGCGCGCCACAGCCGCAGGGCAGACCGTTCGGCACGATGCGCAGGTGGCCGATCTCGCCGCCGGTGCCGAACCCACCGCGGAACAGGCGGTCCTCGGTCACGATGGCGCCGCCCACACCGGTGCCGATGGTGAGCATCGTCATGTCGGAGACGAGCCGGCCGGCGCCGAAGCGGAACTCGGCCCACCCGGCGGCGTTGGCGTCGTTGTCGACCGTGATGTGCAGGTCGCCGAGGCGCTGCTGCAGCTTCTGGCGCAGGGGCTCGTTCCGCCACCGGATGTTCGGCGTGTAGTAGACGATCGACTGCGAGGCGTCGATGAAGCCCGGGGCCGCGACGCCGACCGCGCCGACCTCGTGTCCTGAGCTGAGTCGCTCGACCATCGAGACGACGTCGTCGAGCATGGCGTTCGGGTCCGCAGCGTTGGTGGCCACGCGGTCCTCGGCGATGATCTCGCCGAGTTCCGTCACGACCGCTCCCGCGATCTTGGTGCCCCCGATGTCGATTCCGATGGCGTGCACGGTCCAAGAGCCTACCGGTTCACCGCGAACTCACGGAACGCCCGGTGACGCGTCCTATGCTGACCGTGTCGCCTCGCAGGATGAGGCGCCCTCGAATCGAACCGGCAGACAAGGGAGTCACCGTGAACGATCAGCGACCCGAACGCGCCAGTCAGGTCCCGACCGGGAGGCACGCCTCGCGTCCGACGAGCGGCCCCGTCGCTCCTGACCACGGCTCCGCAGCGCGGCTGCTCGGCGACCGCGCCCGTCTGACGCCGTCGCGTCCGATCCTGGCCCAGCGCCACGGCGACACGTGGACGACGATCACCGCCGGCGAGGTGCTCGCACGGGTCCGCGGCATCGCGAAGGGCTTCGTCGCCGCCGGCCTCGAGCCCGGCGCCCACGTCGCGATCCTGTCCCGCACGCGCCTGGAGTGGACGCTCGTCGACTTCGCGGTGTGGACGGCGGGCCTGGTCTCCGTCCCCGTCTACGAGACAAGTTCTCCCGACCAGGTCCGGTGGATCCTCTCCGACTCCGAGGCCGTCGCGATCGTCGTCGAGCAGGAGGAGCACGCGCGTCGGGTCGCCTCGATCGCCCCGGACCTGCCGCACCTCGGGCAGCACTGGACGATCGACGGCGGCGGGCTCGACGACCTGACCCGGCTCGGCGAGAACGTCACCGACGACGAACTCGACGCGCGGACGGCATCGGTGCACGGCCACGACGACGCGACGATCATCTACACCTCCGGGTCGACCGGACGCCCGAAGGGGTGCGTCCTGCGGCACGACAACTTCACCGCGACGGTCGAGAACGCCAGTGTCGCGATGCCCGAGGTCGTCGCGGACGGCGCCTCGACCCTGCTCTTCATCCCGATGGCCCACGTGTTCGCCCGCTTCATCGCGGCGATGTCGGTGTCCGCCGGGGTACTGGTCGGCCACGAGCCGGACACGAAGGACCTCATGCAGGCCGTGTCGTCGTTCAAGCCGTCCTTCCTGCTGGCGGTCCCCCGGGTGTTCGAGAAGATCTACAACGCCTCCGAGCAGAAGGCCGACCTCGGCGGCAAGGGGAAGGTCTTCCGGGCCGCTGCGGACACCGCGGTCGCCCACTCCGAGGCCTTGGCCGCCGGTCGGGTCCCGCTCGTGCTCGGCCTGAAGTTCAAGCTGTTCGACAAGCTCGTCTACGCGAAGCTCCGGAACGCCCTCGGTGGCCGCACCGAGTACGCGGTCAGTGGCTCGGCACCGCTCTCGCCGCGGCTGTCGCACTTCTTCCGCTCGATCGGGGTGCTCATCCTCGAGGGCTACGGGCTCACCGAGACGACGGCCCCCGCGACCGTGAACCGCGCGGCGGACCTGCGCATCGGGACGGTCGGGCCGGCACTCCCCGGGGTCGAGATCCGGATCGCCGACGACCAGGAGATCCTGATCCGCGGCGTCGACGTGTTCGACCGCTACTGGCGGAACGACGAGGCCACCGAGCGGGCGTTCACCGACGACGGCTGGTTCCGCACGGGCGACCTCGGACGGCTCGACGACGACGGCATCCTGACGGTGACCGGACGCGCCAAGGAACTCATCGTCACCGCGAGCGGCAAGAACGTCGCACCGGCACCGCTCGAGGACGGCGTCCGCGAACACCCGCTCATCGGGCAGGTCGTGGTCGTCGGCGAGGGCAAGCCCTTCATCGCCGCCCTCGTCACGCTCGACCGCGAGATGCTCCCGGGGTGGTGCGAGAGCCGCGGGATCACCCCGGCGCTCTCCGCGCACGAGGCCGCGTACGACGAACGCGTGCTCACCGCCGTGCAAGAGGCGATCGACACCGCGAACGGCCGGGTCTCACGAGCCGAGTCGGTCCGGTCGTTCACGATCCTGGACACCGAGCTGACGGAGGGCTCCGGACACCTGACGCCGAAGCTGACGATCAAGCGGTCGGTCATCCTGCGCGACTTCGCGGCCGACATCGACCACATCTACTCGGGGTCGAAGGTGCAGACGACCGCGACGCCCGTCATCGAGGAGCGTCGCGCGCGCCGCGGGTAGCGCTCCGCCGTCTCGGCGTACCGGGGCGTTTCGGGCGTACCAGGTCGTTTCTTCCGACCAGGTACGCCCGATTCCGCCAGGTGAGCGCGGGGCTCAGGCCTCCGGCGACTGCTCCGGCGCGGGGGCGTCGAGGACGGCGGTCGAACCGGTGGCGACCGTGGTGTCGGCCGGACGACGGTTGGTGCGGGTGCGGTGCGAGCTGAGCTCGTCAGTCTGACTGGTCATGCGGGAGTCCTGGGGGGATGGGATGGTCGTCGGTGGGAGGCCGACGCCGATACGGTACCTCTTCGTCAGGACAAAGCGACAATCCCCCGTGGGGGTGTCATGAGCAGGCACTCATGACCTGCGGATCAGTGGAACCACTCCTGCGCCCGGATGTCCCGCAGCGCCTGCCGTCGGACCTCTGGTTCGAGCGTCATCACGTAGACGGTGCCGTCCAGGTGGTCGACCTCGTGCTGCAGCGCCTCGGCCATCAGTCCGGTGCCCTCGAGCACCACCTCGGCGCCGTCGACGTCGACGCCACGGACCTTGGCGTACGGGTGCCGCCGGGTCGGGTAGCCGAGCCCCGGGACGGACAGGCACCCTTCCTCCATGAGCTCGGGCTCCCCCGAGACCTCGACGACCTCGGGGTTCAGGACGTACCCGACCTCGCCGTCGACGTTGTACGAGAACGCGCGGAGTCCGACACCGATCTGCGGCGCGGCCACACCGGCGCGGCCGGGCTCCTTGACGGTGTCGATCAGGTCCTGCACGAGGTCGCGGACCCCGCTCGACCCGAAGGCCGCCGGAGCGATCGGGTCCGCAGGCGAACGGAGGACGGGGTCGCCGAACAGGCGGATGGGACGGACGGTCAATTTACTGCAGCACCACCAGGAGGTCGCCGGCGTCCACCTGCTGGGTCGCCGGGATCGCGAGACGGCCGACGGTGCCCGCCACGGGCGCCGTGATGGCCGCTTCCATCTTCATCGCCTCGATGCTCGCCACGGCCGCTCCGGCCTCGACGACGTCACCGACGGCGACCTTGAGCGTCACCACACCGGAGAACGGCGCGGCGACGTGCTTCGGGTCGGACTTGTCGGCCTGCTCGGCGACCTTCGTCTCGACCTCGATCGACCGGTCGCGGACCGAGACCGGGCGGAGCTGCCCGTTCATCGTGGCCATGACCGTGCGGATGCCCTTGTCGTCGACCTCGCCGATCGCCTCGAGCCCGACGAACAGGTTGACGCCCTTGCCGAGCGGCACGACGTGCTCCTGCCCGGGGCGCAGCCCGTACAGGTAGTCGACGGTCGGCACCACGGACAGGTCGCCGTACTGCTCGCGCACCCGCTCGAACTGGGCCGTGGGCTGCGGGAACAGCAGCCGGTTCAACGCCTGCTGGCGCTCGGGCCCCGCGGCGTCGAGGTGCGCGCGCTCGGCGTCCGGCACCGGGGTGATCTCGAGGCGGACGTCGCGGCCCGCCAGGACCTTCGTCCGGAACGGCTCCGGCCAGCCACCCGGCAGGTCACCGAGCTCGCCGGCCATGAACCCGACGACGGAGTCCGGGATGTCGTACTTGTCCGGGTTCTGCTCGAAGTCGGCCGGGTCGGCGTTCACCGCGGCGAGCTGCAGCGCGAGGTCACCGACCACCTTCGACGACGGCGTGACCTTCGTCGGGCGTCCGAGGATCCGGTTCGCCTCGGCGTACCAGTCCTCGACCTGCTCGAACCGGTCGCCCAGGCCGAGCGCGATCGCCTGCTGGCGGAGGTTCGACAGCTGACCACCGGGAATCTCGTGCTTGTAGACCCGACCCGTCGGGCCGGGCAGCCCGGACTCGAACGGGGCGTAGGCCCGACGGACCGCCTCCCAGTAGGGCTCGAGGTCGCCGACCGCGTCGAGGGACAGTCCGGTGTCGCGCTCCGTGTGGGCCAGGGCGGCGACCAGCGCGGACATGCTCGGCTGGCTCGTCGTGCCGGCCATCGGCGCCGAGGCGACGTCCACCGCGTCCGCACCGGCACGCGCGGCGGCGAGGAGCGTCGCGAGCTGCCCACCGGCGGTGTCGTGCGTGTGCACGTGCACGGGCTGGTCGAAGCGCTCGCGCAGCGCGCCGACGAGCTTCTCGGCGGCGCCGGCGCGGAGCAGGCCGGCCATGTCCTTGATGCCGATGACGTGCGCGCCGGCCTCGACCATCTGCTCCGCCAGGCGGAGGTAGTAGTCCAACGTGTACAGGTCCTCGGCAGGATCGAGGAGGTCGGCGGTGTAGCAGAGCGCCGCTTCGGCGACGGCCGTGCCGGTCGCGAGCACTGCCTCCAGGGCCGGTCGCAACTGGCTGACGTCGTTGAGCGCGTCGAACACGCGGAAGACGTCGACGCCCGTGGCGGCGGCCTCGGCGACGAACGCGTCCGTCACCTCGGTCGGGTACGGGGTGTAGCCGACCGTGTTGCGGCCGCGCAGCAGCATCTGGATCGGGATGTTCGGCATCGCCTCGCGCAGCGAGGCCAGGCGCTCCCACGGGTCCTCGCCGAGGAACCGGAGGGCGACGTCGTACGTCGCTCCACCCCAGGCCTCGACGCTCAGCAGCTGCGGCGTGAGCCGCGCGACGTACGGTGCGACGGCGACGAGGTCCTTCGTGCGGACGCGGGTGGCGAGCAGCGACTGGTGCGCGTCCCGCATCGTCGTCTCCGTCACGGCGAGCCGGGTCTGGGCACGGAGTGCCTTCGCCCACTCGGCCGGACCCTGCGCCAGCAGCAGGTCGCGCTGGCCCTCGGGCACCGGGGCGCTGAGGTCGAGGGCGGGGAGCTTGGCGCTCGGGTCGGTGACCAGCGGCGACCGCTCACCGTTCGGCTTGTTCACCGTGACGTCGGCCAGCCAGTTCAGGACCTTGGTGCCGCGGTCCTTCGACACGTGGCCGCTGAACAGCTGCGGACGCTCCTCGATGAACTTCGTCGAGACGTCGCCGCGGGCGAAGTCCGGGTCCTCGAGCACGGCCTGCAGGAACGGGATGTTCGTGCTGACGCCGCGGATGCGGAACTCGGCGAGGGCACGCTTCGCACGGGCGACGGCCGTCGGGAAGTCGCGTCCGCGGCACGTCATCTTGGCGAGCATGGAGTCGAAGTGCGGGCTGATCTGCGCACCGGTGGCGACCGTACCGCCGTCCAGGCGCACGCCAGCGCCACCGGGGCTGCGGTACGTGGTGATGCGGCCGGTGTCCGGCCGGAAGCCCTGCGTCGGGTCCTCGGTCGTGATGCGGGTCTGCAGCGCGGCCCCGTGCACGGAGACGGTGTCCTGCGACAGGCCGAGGTCGGCGAGCGACTCGCCCGAGGCGATGCGCATCTGCGACTGCACCAGGTCGACGTCGGTGACCTCTTCGGTGACGGTGTGCTCGACCTGGATGCGCGGGTTCATCTCGATGAAGACGTGCTGACCCTCGCGCTCGCCCTCGGTGTCGAGCAGGAACTCGACGGTGCCGGCGTTCACGTAGCCGATCGACCGGGCGAAGGCCACGGCGTCGCGGTGCAGAGCCCGGGCGACGGCGGGGTCGAGGTTCGGCGCCGGGGCGATCTCGACGACCTTCTGGTTGCGGCGCTGCACGGAGCAGTCCCGCTCGAACAGGTGGATCGTCCCCGCCTCGGTGCCCGTCGCGTCGGCGAGGATCTGCACCTCGATGTGCCGCGGCCGGATCACCGCCTGCTCGAGGAACATGGTCGGGTCGCCGAACGCACTGTCGGCCTCGCGCATCGCTGCTTCGAGCGCTGCACGGAGTTCGGGCTTGGTCTCGACCCGGCGCATGCCACGGCCGCCACCGCCGGCGACGGCCTTGGCGAACACCGGGAACCCGATGGCGTCGGAGCCGGCGATGAGCTTCTCGATGTCGCGACTCGCCGGGGTGCTCGCGAGGACCGGGACGCCGGCCGCGATCGCGTGCTCCTTCGCGGTCACCTTGTTGCCGGCCATCTCGAGCACGTGTTCGCCCGGACCGATGAAGGTGATGCCGGCTGCGGCGGCCGCGGCGGCGAGCTCCGGGTTCTCGGACAGGAAGCCGTACCCCGGGTAGATCGCGTCGGCGCCCGACTCGCGCGCCACGCGGATGATCTCGGAGACGTCCAGGTACGCCCGGACCGGGTGGCCACGCTCACCGATCAGGTAGGCCTCGTCGGCCTTCAGGCGGTGCAGGGAGTTCCGGTCTTCGTAGGGGTAGACGGCGACGGTGCGCGCCCCCAGTTCGTACGCGGCACGGAATGCGCGGATGGCGATCTCACCACGGTTCGCCACGAGGATCTTGCTGAACACGACGTCCCTTTCAGCCCGGGTTGAGGTGAGACAACCCTAGTGGCGGTAACGTTGCTGATCGTGCATGTACTCAGCGTGAGCTCCCTCAAGGGCGGTGTCGGCAAGACGACGGTGACGCTCGGCCTGACTTCGGCCGCCTTCGCCAAGGGACTGCGCACGCTGGTGGTGGATCTCGACCCGCAGTCCGACGTCTCCACCGGCCTCGACATCAACCTCGCCGGACACCTCAACGTGGCCGACGTCCTCGAGAACCCGAAGGAGAAGATCGTCCGTCAGGCGATCGCCCCCTCCGGGTGGACGAAGGGGTCGCAGGGCAAGATCGACGTCATGGTCGGGTCGCCCTCCGCGATCAACTTCGACGGGCCGCACCCCTCCATCCGCGACATCTGGAAGCTCGAAGAGGCCCTTGCCAACGTCGAGCAGGACTACGAGCTCGTGCTCATCGACTGCGCGCCGTCGCTGAACGCCCTCACGCGCACCGCGTGGGCAGCGTCCGACCGCGTCACCGTCGTCACCGAGCCCGGCCTGTTCTCCGTCGCCGCGGCCGACCGTGCGCTGCGGGCCATCGAGGAGATCCGCCGCGGTCTCTCCCCCCGCCTGCAGCCGCTCGGCATCATCGTGAACCGTGCCCGCGTCCAGTCGCTCGAGCACCAGTTCCGCATCAAGGAACTCCGCGACATGTTCGGGCCGCTCGTCCTGTCGCCGCAGCTGCCCGAGCGCACCTCGCTGCAGCAGGCGCAGGGTGCCGCGAAGCCGCTGCACGTGTGGCCCGGCGAGTCTGCGCAGGAGATGGCACGCAACTTCGACCAGCTGCTCGAGCGCATCATGCGGACCGGCAAGATCGGCCCGTACGCCGACGGTTCGGGTGCCGTAGGCGCGTAGGGCGCTGCCGCGCGGGCGCGCCGCGCTGCTCACGTCCGCCGAGCGGTCACCAACTGTCGGCCGACCGCCGCGCGGACGACGGTTCGTGACCACTCGACGACGCTCACACGGCGGTTCGTGACCACGCGCCGACTGCCAGGAGGCCCGTCTGTGCCCCGGCAGACACGCCCGGCCCCGGCTCGCCCAGCGGTCACAACATCCCGCTCACGTCCGCCGAGCGGTCACCAATTGTCGGCCGACGGCCGCGCGGACGACGGTGCGTGACCACTCGGCGACGCGCACACGACGGCGCGTGACCACTCGGGACGATCCGCGGGACGAGAACCGCGAGAACCTGGTCAGGAAGCGCGGGAAGCGCGACGCGCGGCGAGCTCGTCGGACGGGTCGGCCGCCGCGGAGGCGTCGAGCTCGACCAAGGAGGTCTCGACCTCGCGCAGGACCTTGCCGACCGCGATGCCGAATACACCCTGACCGCGGGACACCAGGTCGATGACCTCGTCGTCCGAGGTGCACAGGTACACCGAGGCTCCGTCGGACATCAGGGTGGTCTGAGCGAGGTCGGACACGCCCGACTCGCGGAGCTGGTTCACGGCGGTGCGGATCTGCTGCAGCGAGATGCCAGTGTCGAGCAGGCGCTTCACGAGCTTGAGCACGAGGATGTCGCGGAACCCGTACAGGCGCTGGGAACCGGAGCCGGCAGCGCCGCGGATGGTGGGCTGCACGAGTTCGGTGCGTGCCCAGTAGTCGAGCTGTCGGTACGAGATGCCGGCTGCACGTGCGGCGACGGTGCCGCGGTAGCCGTTCTGCTCGTCGTGCTCGGGGAGGCCGTCGGTGAAGAGCAGCCCGAGGTCGTACCGCGTCGTGTCCGACTCGGTGCCTGGGGTGTCGTTCCCACTCATGCGCTTGCCTTCCACGACGATCGAGCTCCCACCCGAAGGTTCAACGACGGGTTGAGAGTTGTTCCGAGGTCAACGGTAGCGACTCCGACCGCTCCCGCGCGGGACATCCGACTCGGCGCGTCCGGCGTGTCGAGGATACGCCCCACCCACTGACGCACAAGCCCCCGCGGAGCACCGGAACGGATCATGCGTCGAGACGACCGATCGCCGCGCGGATGAGGCTCGAGCGGATGACCTCGAGCTGGACGGCGATCTCGCGTGCGAGTTCCGTAGCCTTCGCCCGTGACGTCGCATCGCCCCGGCGGGACACGGGCATGAGCGCGGATTCGATGAGTCCGACCTCGCGCTCGGCGGTGCTGCGGAGCGTGCGCAGGTGCCGCGGCTCGATGCCGGTCCGCTGCAGCTCGACGAGTGCCTTGAGGACCGACACGCTGTCCTCGCCGTAGGTCTCGGTGGCGGGGAGCAGTGATGCGGAGACCGCGTCGGCCAGGAGCATCGGGGACGCGCCGGCCGCTCGGGCCGTCTCGTCGCGGGTGTACCGGCGTTCGCGCCCGAGGATCGAGGGACGTGGGGCGTCCCCACCGCCCGGCAGTACGGGCTCGCGCCCGGCGTCGAGGTCGGCGAGGTAGTCCTTGATGACCTTGAGTGGCAGGTAGTGGTCGCGCTGCAGGCCGAGGATCACCCGGAGGCGGTCGACGTCGGCCGCCGAGAACTTGCGGTACCCGCTGGCCGTGCGGATCGGCGTCACGAGCTCGCGCTCTTCGAGGAAGCGCAGCTTGGAACTCGACAGGTCCGCGAACTCGGGCTTGAGGCGAGCGAGGACCTGCCCGATCGTGAGCAGGTCCGGTGCCGCTGACCCCGCCCGGGCCGCAGCGGACCGTGCGGCCACTACGCGTTCGCCAGGCGCGCCAGGTCGACCCGGGACGCGTAGAACGTCAGACGGAACTTGCCGACCTGGACCTCTGCCCCGTCGGTGAGCGGTGCTTCGTCGATGCGGTCACCGTCGAAGTACGTGCCGTTGAGCGAACCGTTGTCCTTGACGGTGAACGCCGTGCCGTGCCGCAGGAACTGCGCGTGCTTGCGCGACACCGTGACGTCGTCGAGGAAGATGTCGGCGTCGGGGTGTCGACCCGCCGTCGTGACGTCGGAGTCGAGGAGGAACCGCGCACCCACGTTCGGACCGCGGCGCACGACGAGCAGCGCCGATCCGGACGGCAGGGCGTTGACCGCCTCGCGCTCTTCCGCTGAGACACCGGACTCGGCGGTGAGCGCCGCGCCCATGTCCATGCTGAAGGTCAACGTGGTGTCGACCAGCCGCTGCTCCGGGGTCTTCTGACCGTCCGGCTGCGGGACCACTGGATCTGGCATCGGTGGACCTCCTCCTCTTGGCCCACCAGCGTATCGGAAAGGAGGGCTCCAGCGGCAGCCCCGAACTGGGCCTGTGGACGATCGTCCGCGGTGCGCGAACGCGCGGTCCGGGTTCAGCGACCGCGCGCGAGCAACCAGAGCAGGTACGGGGCGCCGACGACACCCGTCACGACGCCGACGGGCAGGGCGTTGCCGGGGATCGCGAACTGGGCGATGAGGTCGCTGCCGAGGGTGATCGCCGCTCCCACCGCGGCGGCCGGCCCGAGGGCGACGCGGCCGCCGCCGACGAGCCGACGCGCGATCGGCGCCGCCATCAACGCGATGAACGACACCGGCCCCGCCGTGGCGACCGCAGCTGCGGTCAGGCACACCGCAGTGAGGAGCAGCAGCACCTTCGCGCGGTCCGGCCGGAGCCCGAGGGCCGCCGAGACCTCGTCGCCGAGCGTCAGGACGGTCAGGCGCGACGACTGCAGCAGGGCGAGCAGGAACAGCACGACGAACGCGACGCCGAGCACGCCGACCAGGTTCCGGTCGACGGCGTTCAGGCTGCCGGACAACCACAGCAACGCGGTGCCGGCCTGGGTGACGGTGCCGCTGGTGAGCATCCAGCCCGTGATGCTCAGGCAGATCGCCGAGACGCCGATCCCGACGAGCACGACCCGGTTGCCGGTGATCCCCCGCCGCCAGGCCAGTCCGGCGATCACGATCGACACCACGACCGCGCCGACGAGCACGACCGAGAACAGGGTGCCGCCGGACGCCCCGAACAGCACGATCGCGGTGAGACCCGCAGCACTGGCACCCGAGGTGATGCCGATGACGTCCGGGCTCGCGATCGGGTTGCGGACGACGCTCTGCACGATGGCGCCCGCGACCCCCAGGCTGGCGCCGACCAGGATCGCACCGAGCACCCGGGGGCCGCGCAGCTGTCCGATGACGAAGTCCGAGATGCGGTCGCCCTGACCGAACAGCGCACCGACCACCTGCGCCGGGGTGAGCGGGATCGAGCCGACCCCGAGTCCGATGAGCACCAGCGCGACGAGCACGACGACGACGACCGCCAGGACCACGAGCTCGCGCCGGGCACCGACGAGCTCCTGCCGGACGCCGACCGACCGGCGGACACGACTCACAGGCCCCGCACCGCCCTCGACCGCACGAGTGCGATGAACACCGGCGCACCGATGAGGGCCGTGACGATGCCGACCTGCAGCTCCCCCGGGTACGCCACGACGCGACCGATGACGTCGGCCACCAGCAGCAGCGCCGGCGCGACGATCGCGGACAGCAGGATGGTCCACCGGTGGTCGGGGCCGCTCAGCCGACGGACGGCGTGCGGGACGGCGAGCCCGACGAAGGCGATCGGCCCCGCTGCGGCCACGGCCGAGCCGGCGAGCAGCACGGTCACGAGCCCGCCGACGGCCCGGACGAGCACGACGCGTTGCCCGAGCGACGCCGCGAGCTCGTCGCCGAGGGCGAGCGTGTTGAGCGAGCGGCCCAGGCCGAACGCGATCGCGAGACCGATCAGCACCGGCGCCGTGATGATGCCGGCGGTGCCGAGGTCCTTGCCGGCGAGGGCTCCCACCTGCCAGAACCGCAGCTGGTCGAGCAGGCTCGCGTTCGTGACGAGCACCGCCGTCGTGATCGACGACAGCGCGGCGGCGACCACGGCACCGGACAGCGCGAGGCCGACCGGCGACAGTCCGCGCCGGGCGACGGCGGCGATCCCGTAGACGAGCAGTGCGGCCAGGGCAGCACCGAGGAACGCGAACGGCAGGTAGGCGGCCGTGCCGCTCACCCCGAAGAGCGCGATGCCGGCGACCACGGCGAGGGCCGCCCCGGAGTTGATGCCGAGGACGCTCGGGTCGGCGAGCGGGTTGCGGGTCACGCCCTGCATCACCGCGCCGGCGACACCGAGGGCGGCACCTGCGAGGAGCCCGACGACGGTGCGCGGGACGCGGTTGCCGAGCACGATCAGCCCGACCTCGTCGTTCCGCCCCGGGTGCAGGACGGTGTCGAGCACGGTGTGGAGCGGGATCGGCCGGGATCCGTAGGCGATCGACAGCGCGCACGCTACGGCAAGGACGACGACGGCCAGCACGGTCGCCCCGACCAGACGGGAGACGGAGGCGGGCGCCGGTGGCGCGGACGTGGAGGAGCGCATGGGAAGTAAGGCAACCCTAACGCCCGAACCCCACTCGGCGTCCCCCGAGCAAGCCCGGAGCAGTCGCTGGGTCCGTTCATAGGCTCGTCATTGGATCGCCGCCTGTACTGGTCTCCATCGACACCCGCCCGGGTCGTCGAGGGACGACCGGAGAGCACCGATGAACGAGACCCCGAACCCCGCCGCCGACGCCGACCGCGAGCACGACGAGCAGGGCACCGCCCGGACCGACGGCACGCAGCAGCAGCGGCAGCAGCAGGCGTACGGGATGAGCTGGGAGGCACCCCACGCCGACCCCGCCACCCTCCGTCCGGCCTACGCCTTCGACGGCTCCGGCCCGTACCTGTACGGCCCGGACGGCTCCGGCCCCTACGCGTACTCCCCCGACGGCCGCGGCCCGTACCTGATCGGCAGCCCGGCGCTCACCGGCACCCACCACGCCTGGGCGCACACCGCGGCGACGGCGAACCACCCGGGAGCGGGCACGAAGCGCCCGCGTCGCCTCGGGCTGATGATCGGCTCCGGCATCGCGGCCCTCGCGATCGTCGGCGCCGCCGGCGGCACGGCCCTCGGCCTGTCCTCGCAGAGCACGACCACGACGTCGAGCCAGTCGCAGGGCACCACGACGCTGCCCGACACCGGCAGCGGCACGGGCAGCAGCGACGGCACGAACGGCTTCACCGTCCCCGGAGACGGCAGCGGCACCGACGGCAGCGGAACCGACGGCAGCGGCACCACCGACGGCAGCACCGGCACGAGCACCGAGTCCGCCGCCACCGCAGCGACCGCCGCCCAGAAGAAGGGCGTCGTGACGATCAACACCGTCCTGAACTACGACGAGTCCTCGCAGGCGGCCGGCACCGGCATGATCCTCAGCTCGAACGGCACGGTCCTGACGAACAACCACGTCATCCAGGGCGCCACGAGCATCACCGTCACCGACGAGACCACCGGCAAGGAGTACAAAGCGGACGTGGTCGGCACCGACGCCACGAACGACGTCGCCGTCCTGAAGCTCGAGGACGCCTCCGGCCTGTCCACCGTCACGCTCGACGACGACGGCGAGCCGAGCACCGGTGACACCGTCACCGACGTCGGCAACGCCGAGGGCACGGGCAACCTCGTCGCCGCCGAGGGCACCGTCACGGCCACCGACCAGGACATCCAGGTGCAGAGCGAGTCCGGCACCGGGACCGAGTCGCTGTCCGGTCTGATCGAGATCGCGGCGAACATCGTCTCCGGCGACTCCGGCGGCCCCGTCGTCGACAGCGAGGGCGAGGTCGTCGGCATGGCGACCGCAGCGTCCTCGGGCACCGCGGACGTCACCGGCTACGCCATCCCGATCACCACCGCGAAGGCGATCGCCGAGAAGATCCTGGCCGGGGAATCCTCGAGCACGATCACCATCGGTCTGCCGGCCTTCCTCGGCGTCCAGGTCAGCAGCACCGCGAGCACCACTGGCGGCGTCGCTGTCGCCGGCACGGTCGAGGGTTCCGGTGCCGCGAGCGCCGGCCTGGCCGAGGGCGACACGATCACGAGCCTCGGCGGCAAGACGGTCACGACCTCGGACGAGCTCACCGCGGCCGTGCAGTCGCACTCCGTCGGCGACAAGGTCGTGGTCGGCTACACCGACAGCGCCGGCGCCGCCAAGACCGTCACCGTCACCCTGACCGCCGGCCCGGCCGCCTGAGCGGAAGCAGAAGCGCGAGCGAGCGCCGGCTCAGCCGAGCAGCGCCCGCACCACCGACCGGTACACGTTCGCCGGGGAGTCCGTCTGGAAGACGGTCTCCCCGGCTTCCGTCTTGCCCACGCGGGCGAAGCCGATCCCCTCGGCGCGAACGATCGTCATCGGCTTCGGCTTGCCCGGTCGACGCAGGTACGACACCGTCCACGGCGCCGCCCAGAAGCGCGCGAGCCGCGGGTCCGCCTCGACGAGGGCCTCCGGCAGGTCCGGTGCGTCGGAGCCGCCGGCCAGCCGGCGGCCGAGCAGGTGCCCTGGGAGCGACCCCGTGCGGAACGGGAAGGTCCACGTCGGGCCGATGCCGAGCCTCCCGGCCGTCAGCGCGACCGCGCGATCCGGCGTGACGGACGCGACCACTGCGCCCGCCTCGGCGGTCCCGTCCACGACGGTCTGCGACCAGGCCTGGAGGCGCGACTCGCCACCGTCTGGCAGGTGCTGTTCCAGCGTGACCGGCTGGGCATCGCCCTGCCACGGCTCGAGCAGTGCCTGCGTCGACTCCGGCAGCGTGCCGAGTCGGCCGAGGAGGCCCGCTTCGATGAGTTCGCGGCCCGCCGCGGTGCGGAGGAGCGTCGGGTTCCACCGGCGTCCGGCGAGGCTCTTGAGCGTGCCGACCGCGTCGGCGCTCAGGCGGGGGCCGTCGAGCTCCGGGCCGGGCGCCGGGGTGGGCAGCGGCTCGAGGTCGCGCTCGGGGCGGACCGGGGACGGCTCGGCGGCGCGGACGCTCTCGAGGACCGCGAACACGAGCTCGTCGGTCTCGAGCAGGCGTGCCAGGGGGCGTTCGATCGTCAGGTCGACGCGGTGCCGCCCGGTGACGAAGAGCAGGTGCGCACCTGCGACGTCGCCGTGTTCGTCGGGACGCACGTACTCGACCAGGCGCGCGGGAGCCCCGGCAGCGGTCCAGGTGTCGCAGCCGACGAGCAGCAGCCCTTCGACGGAACCGGGCAGTCTCGCGAGGAGGCCCGTGTTCTCGTCGCCGATCGCGCGGTCGCTGGGTCGGGATCGGACGGTGAGGACGATGTCGTCGCCGGTGACGCGCAGGTCCGCCTGGGCAGAGTCCTCGCGGCGCCACTGGTCGGGGCGGCGGAGGGTGAGGCGGGCGGTGCGGTCCTCGGTGCCGAGCGGGACGGGGACTGCCATGGGTCGAGGCTACGTCGGGTGCGGGGTGCGGAGGGGTGCGGCTCGCCGTGCGCGCGCGGCGCGGGTGCGGCGCGGCGTGCGCGGCAGGCGGCGGCGGCGGTGGCGGCGGCGGCGGCGGCGGCGGCGGCGGCGGCGGCGGCGGCGGCGCATGGTGCACGTCTCGTCGCCGGGAGCGAGGTTGGCGGCTCCGTGCCCCGATACAACGCCGCACGGAGCTGTCTCGCCCGCACGGGCCGAGGAAGTCCGCACCGTGCGGGCGCGACGACGCGAAACGTACACGGTGCGTCGGCCGTCAACCGGTGCAGGTTTGACCGCCCCGTGCAGCGCAGCAAGCTCGCACCGAGCGGCCACGCCCGCACGGCCCGACCAACCCTGCACCGTGCGGCCACGACCAGCGCCGCACGAACCTCGTGAGGTGCGAGCCTCGCACGGTGCGAGCCTCGCACGGTGCGAACCTCGCACGGTGCGAGGTCAGCGGCGGGGCGCGCGCGGGGCCGGGGGCGGCGGGACGGGCTTCGCGGCGACGACGTCGGCGAGCCGGACCTCGACCGGGCCGCGGCGGGTCGCGATCGTCACGGTGTCGGGGGTGCGGGCGACGAGGTCCCCGAGGGCGTCCTGTGCGCCGTCGCCGTGGTGTGCCCGCACCACGAGCCGGTCACCGATCGCGGCGTCGTGCAGGACCCCGAGCGCACGGGACCGCGCGATCGCTGCCTGCTCCCCGGTGCTCACCCGCCCAGCGTAGGGGCCGCCTAGAGTGAGGGGATGGCCAAGGCTCGCGTGGACAGCTGGATCTGGGCGGTGCGGATCACCAAGACCCGCTCCGCTGCGACCGCCGCGTGCAAGGCCGGGCACGTCCGGGTGAACGGGGAGCGCGCGAAGCCCGCGCAGCCGATCGGCCCCGGCGACGAGGTCCGGGTGCGGCAGAACGGCTTCGACCGGATCGTCGTCGTCACGGGCATCATCCTGAAGCGGACGAGTGCTCCAGAGGCCGCGAAGCACTTCGAGGACAAGACCCCGCCGCGGCTGTCCAAGGAAGAGGCGGGGTTCGTCCCGATGCGCGACCGCGGTGCCGGGCGTCCGAGCAAGCGGGAGCGCCGCGACCTCGAGAAGCTCCGCGGCTACTGACGCCGGCCCCCGACGCCGTGCGGGCCGGACGTCAGACGAAGCGGACGGTCTGCTGCAGTCGGTCGCGGATCTCGAACACGTCGACCGATCCGGGTGGGGACCACACGCCGTTCAGCACCTGCCCGAGCGCACTGCGGCGGACGACGAGGGCGGTCGGCTTCTTCGGGGAGCCGACGAGCTGCACGTCGACCTCGACGGCGGAGTCCGGCACGACGAGCAGCCGGCCGGTGAACCGCACCCGGGTCTGCTTCTGCACGGCACGGGCGGCGCGGACGAGTTCCTTCACCGGACGCTCGCCGGGCGCCAGGGTCTCTCCGACGATGTCGCCGTGCTCGACCCGGACGGGGGCTCCCCAGTCGATCGACTCGACGGCCCAGAGCCCGCTCGGGGTCAGGACGGCGTGGTCGAGCTTGCCCTCGGACCCGGCGTCGAGGTCGTGCCAGACGGTGACACCGATGCCCATGTCCGAGACGATCGAGGCGGTGGCCTCTTCGGCGAGCGCCTCGCCGAGCAGCCGTCGGATGTGTCGGGGTGCGGAACGGATGAGGGTGGGGTCGTAGGGGTCTTCGATGGGGTCGCCGAGGCCGACCCATTCGCGTTCGGCCTGCAGGAAGACCTCGCGGGAGCGTCCGCCGGGGTGTCCGTGTGACCGGGCGCGGGGGCGGGTGTCGCGACGGGCTGACGGGGGTGCGTAGGCGTCGCGACCGGTGTCGGGCCTCCCGGTCGACGAACCGGACGCACCGGACGTGCTGAACGGGCCGGCGCCGCTGCTGCTGAACGAGCCGCGCGAGCCGGCGTCGTAGGCGCGGCGCGCTGCGGGCGTGCCGATGCGTTCCCAGGCGAGCTGGACGCGGCGGAAGTGCTGGGCGTCGCCGCCGAGGTCGGGGTGGGATTCGCGTGCCGCGCGCCGGTAGGCGCGGCGGAGCGCGTCGTCGTCGGCGGTCGCGGGGACGCCGAGGACTTCGTACGGGGTGGCGTCGGCCGGGCTGTCGGTCATGGCCCTGCGACATTACCCGAGGCAGGGTACGAGTCCGCCGCGTGGTTGCTGGGGACGGCCTGGAGGGATGGGAGGCGCTCGAGCCCACCGGCTGCGGTCAGCGGCTGGTCGCCTCCACCACCCCGAACGCGACGGGCGCGTCGAGGAACCGCGCGTACCGGGCGGCGGCCGCCTCGAGCGCGCGCACCGAGGCGTCGTCGAGTGCCGCGAAGGGTGTGACGGTGACGGCCACCCTGCTGGCGCGATCGGTGCGCTTCCAGGTGCCGACGACCCGCCCGCGGACGACGGCCATCGGCAGGAACATGCCGTTGGCGCCCGGGACGACCCGGTCGGCGTGTGCGGGGTCGAGCTGGGCGGAGCGGTCGGCGTACCCGAGCAGGTACTCGTCGAACCCGGGCAGCAGGTGGACGGTGGGTGTGCCGCCGGTGGTGGGTCGGTCGG
Organism: Curtobacterium sp. VKM Ac-2887; assembly: GCF_015350935.1. Taxonomy (NCBI): domain Bacteria; kingdom Bacillati; phylum Actinomycetota; class Actinomycetes; order Micrococcales; family Microbacteriaceae; genus Curtobacterium; species Curtobacterium sp. VKM Ac-2887. The sequence continues at coordinate 228,825 of NZ_JADKSB010000005.1, forward strand.
CGAGCGCGAGGAGTCCGTCGCCGAGGTCCTCGACGGTGTCGCCGGCGGCGGCTCGGGCACGGCGGAGGTCGCCGAGCGGGAGCTTCGTCCAGCTGGCGGCGTCGGCCTCGGTGGCGGGACCTCGGCCGCGGAGGTACCCGAGCAGGACCCGGCGGAGTGCTTCGTCGCGGTCGGGGACCTCGGCGAGCGCCGGTGCCCACTCGTCGAGGAGCACGAGGCCCTGGCCGACGCGGGCGGTGGGCCCCCAGGCGACGAGTCCCTCTTGCGAGAGCTGCAGCAGCAGGTGGTAGCCGCGGCCGGCGGTGGGGTCGATGCCGGCGGCGCGGTACTCGTCGAAGAGTTCGTCGCGGACGAGGGCGCGGCGGCCGGACAGTGCGGCGACGGTGGCGTCCCGTGCTCGGTCGAGCAGGGGCTGGTCGATGCCGAGTTCGGTGGCGCGTCGGGCGATGCTGCGCAGGGTCCGTTCGGCGGTCAGGGAGAGCAGGAGCCGCAGGTCGTCGGGGCGCATGGCGTGCAGGGTGCCCCGCATCGGCCAGGAGCGGACGAGCTCGCCGCGGTCGAAGGCGGCGCGGACGTCGTCACGGGTGGCTCCGGGTGAGCGGACCCCGATGGCCCAGAGGACCTGGCCGAGGTCCTGCCCCTGCACGGCGGTCATCCGTTCGACCGCACCGGTGGGGCCGAGGCCGGCGACGGCGATCCCCTGCGCGGCGAGCCGCAGCGTGCGGAGCTGCGCAGGGGTCGGGGTCACGCGACGGCGGCGGCGATGGCGGCGGCGTGCTGCTCGATGTAGGCGACGTCGGCCCGGTACAGGTCGGCGTGCCCGTGCGCCAGGTCGCTGACGAACTTCGGGTTGCCGGCGGCGGCCTCGGTCTCCATGGTGGTGACCATCGCGACGAGGGACGCGGCCATCGTCTCGGCGAGGACGCTGCGGGAGCGGTCGTCGAGGTCGTAGGCGCGGCAGAACTCCGCGGCACGGGCGAGCCGGTCGTCGAGGTCCGGGGCGGTCATGCCCTCGACGGCGCCGGTGGTGAACGGGGCGAACCGGTACACGGCACTCGCGACGTCCCAGACCCGGGGACCGGGGTGTGCGGTGTCGAAGTCGATGAGCCCCACGGCCTGGATGCCGTCGTAGACGCAGTTGTACGGGGCGAAGTCGCCGTGCACGATCGTCTCGACGGGGGTGCGTTCGGCCTGCGACCAGCAGTCGCGCGCCCCGTCACGCGGGAACGTGGTCGCGGCGTCGTGGAAGTGCCGGAGCAGTCGTGCGCTCGTGACGAGGGCGGCTTCGCTCGCGACGTCCTCGGTCCACGGGTACTCCCCCGCGACCCCGGGGACGAACGACACCGTCTCGAGGGTGTCGCCGTGCTCGATCGGTTCCGGTGCCGCGACGAACCCCTGTTCGTGCAGGTGTGCGAGCAGCCGGTGGACGGTCGGTGTCCACGGTCCGGCCGGGCGGTGGACTCGGTCGTCGGCCCTGGTGATCCGCTCCATGGGGAACCTCCTGTGTGTGCGTCTCCGTTGACGTCCGGCCAGCGTATCGACGTGCGCCGCCGCGTGTGACCCGGTGGTGTGAACAACACGTCACGTGACGGCATGCAGCGTTGCATGCAAGGGCGTACGATCGTTCACCGTGGAGCAGCACAGGACGACCCAGGCCGCATCCGACCGCGCATACGACCACGTCAAGCGGGCGATCATCCGCGGCGACCTCCCCGGTGGGACCGCGATCAGCGAGAACGCCCTGTGCCAGGAGATCGGGGTGTCCCGCACCCCCGTGCACGAGGCCTTCCTGCGCCTGGCCGCCGAGGACCTGCTCACCCTGGAGTCCCGCAAGGGTGCGGTGGTGCGCCCGATGTCCCCGAACGAGGCGGCGGACGTGCTGGAGATGCGCGAGGCGATCGAGGCCACGGCGGCGACCCGCGTCGTGACCGACGGCCGCGTGGCGGACGTCACCCCGGGCCTCCAGGCCATGCTGGCGGAGCAGGAGCAGGCGGTCGCGACGGGCGACGTCGACCGGTTCATCGAGGTCGACGCGGCGTTCCACGGTGCGGTGATCGGCGCGTCGCGGAACGCGATCGCGGTGCGCTTCGCGCAGACGCTCCGTGACCGACAGAACCGGCTCCGACACCAGCTGATGCGGGTGCAGCCGTCGCAGCTGCAAGCCTCGCTCGACGACCACCGAGCCCTCGCGGCAGCCCTGGCAGCAGGCGACTCGGCCCGTTACGCCGAGGTCCTGCACGCCCACGTCGCCTCACACCGGGGTGCCCTGTGAGCGCGACGGGGAGCATCCCCACCACCGGCTCACTGTCCGTCCCCTCGGCGCGCGTGATGCCCTGGGTCGCCGTGTGGGGCGCGGTGTTCGTCTGCTCGTGGGGCGGCAACCAGTTCTCGCCCCTGCTGCTCATGTACGAGGGCCGCGAGCACTACTCGTCGGTCGTCGTCAACGTCTTCCTGGGCGTCTACGTGCTCGGGCTCGCGCCGGCGCTGCTCGTCGCCGGGTCACTGTCCGACCGGCACGGCCGCAAGCCCCTCATGCTCGCCGCCATCGTGTCCGCCGTCGTCGGCAGCGGACTGCTCGCACTCGGACCGCTCGGCCCCGGGTTCCTGGCGGCCGGACGGCTGTTCTCCGGCATCACCGTCGGCATCGCGATGGCCGTCGGCAACAGCTGGGTCAAGGAGCTGTCACAGGGACGCTTCGACCCATCCGCCGACACCGGGTCCGGTGCCCGCCGGGCCTCGCTGGCGTTCACGCTCGGTTCGGCCTCCGGCGCGCTGGTGGCCGGGCTCATCGCACAGTGGGGGCCGATCCCCGAGGTGCTGCCCTTCCTGGTCCACATCGTCGTCGCACTGCCCTTCGCCGTCGTCGTCTGGCGCACCCCCGAGACCAACCGCTCCGGCGGTGTCCCCGGTCCGTGGTGGCGCCAGCTGCGGGTGCCGAGCGCCGGGCACCGACGGTTCACCCGCGTGGTGCTCGTCACCGCCCCGTGGATCTTCGGCTCGGCGGCGATCGGGTACGGCTACCTGCCGACCCGGCTCACCGGAGCCACCGGCGCGTGGGGCCTGCTGTTCGCCACCGCCGCGACCGTCGTCGCCCTCGGGGTGTCCAGCGCGGTCCAACCGCTCGCGCGGCGCGTGCACTCGCTGACCTCGGCGCGCGGACTCACGACGGCCCTCGCGTGCATGACGGCCGGCATCGCCGTGGTCGTCGTCGCGATCGAGCTGCAGTCCGTCGTGGTCGGACTCGTCGCGAACGTCGTCATCGGCGTCGGGATCGGGCTCGCCCTGGTGTCGTCGCTGCTCGAGGTGCAGCGGATCGCCGGATCCCGCGACCTGGCCGGACTGACCGGGGTGTTCTACGCGGCGGCGTACGCGGGGTTCCTGGCGCCGGCCGTGATCGCGGCGATCGCGAACGTCGTGGCGCTGCCGGTCGTCCTCTGGGTGATCGTCGGACTCGGCGTCGTGTCGTGGTGCGCGGTGCTCGTGTCGTCGCGGCGGTACCTGCCGACGGCGTAGGCGCGCGGCACGGCCACGCCGGCGTGCGGGGCGCGGGCGGGCAGGGCGCGGGGGCACGTGGGCGGGCGTGCGGGGGCACGGGGGCGCGCCGCACCGTGCGCGGTGCGTCAGTCCGTGCGACACCGGCCGCTCGGTGCGAGGTTGATGCGGCGCACGGAGCGATCAAGCCAGCACCGAACGAACGACCTCGCACCGTGCGCCGGACGCCGGACGCCGGACGCCATGCACCGTGCGCCGAACGACCTCGCACCGTGCGCCGACGGCGTACCGCCGCTAGAACTGGTCGCGCAGCCAGGACGGCCCGTGCACCACGGCACCGAGCGCCTCGACGCGGGCACGGAGCTCCCGGTCCGCCGTGACGACCACGACGGGACCGTCGCCGGCCTCGACCGCGGCACGAGCGGCGTCCACGATGGCGTCGTCCCCCGAACCCGGCGCTGCGACGACGTCGAGTGCACGGGGCAGCGCGCCGGGCAGCGCACGGGGCAGTGCGCCGTCCGACGACGCGGAGGCCGCCCGGGCCTCGCCCTCGAGCACCACGGTCCACCGCGGCCACCACCGGGCGAACGGCAGCGCCAGCACGTCGGCGGTCACCCCGGACTCGGCGAGCGCCGTCACCGACGACAGCAGGCGTGCAGCGGCTCCCGCCCGGTCCTTCCACCAGCCGTCGGGCACGCTGCCGACGACGTTCGCCGCGTCGACGACGACGTGCGGGGTGGTGGTGAGGGACGCGCGGAGCGCCGGCCACGACCTCCCGAACCCGGGGTGGAGCGGCAGGTCCTCGACCTCGTCGACGGGGATCCAGGACAGGGCGAGGCTCTCGCGGTCCGCGATCACCGGTTCGAACGGCCGAGCGGCACGCCCCACCACGGTCGTGTAGGTCCAGAACCCGAGGTCGAGGAGTGCCGTGTGGCGGAGGTCGACACCGTCGTGCGGGACACCGGCTTCCTCGGCGGACTCGCGGAGCGCACCGGTGACGGCCTCCTCGCCCTGGTGGCGTGCGCCCCCGGGGATTCCCCAGGTGCCGCCGTGGTGGCTCCACTCGACGCGGTGCTGCAGGAGCACGCGTCCGGCGCCGTCGTCGACGAGCAGGCCTGCGGCGCCGAAGAGTCCCCAGGCCTTGGTGCCGTCGGGACCGACCGCCCAGGCATCGCCGGGGTCGCGGGGGCCTGGTGGCGGTCCGGGAGGCGTGGAGTCTGGCACACACCAACCCTGTCACACGGTGCAGGGCATGTGACCGGAGACGACGGGGCCGGAGACGACGGGCCGGGGCTCGACGCAGCTGCTCGTGTACGGTGTCGATCGAGACACGGGGTGCCGCAACCAGCGGCTGAGATCACACCCGTCGAACCTGCTCGAGCTCGTACTCGCGAAGGGATCGTCCATGGAATCCGCTGCGCCCTCCCCTGACTGGGCCCACCGAACCGCCGAACTGCTCGAGGCCGTCAGAGCCCGGAGCCCGTTGGTGCAGTGCATCACGAACACCGTGGTGCAGAACGTCACCGCGAACGCGCTGCTCGCCCTCGGGGCCTCGCCCGCGATGGTCGACGTGGCGACCGAAGCGGGACCGTTCGCCCGGGTCGCCGACGCCCTGCTGGTCAACACCGGCACCCCGCACGCCGAACCCCGGGTCGCGGCGCTCGAGGCCGCGCACGCCGCCCACGACACCGGTACCCCCTGGGTGCTCGACCCCGTCGCGGTCGGCTCGTTGCCGGTGCGCACCGCTCTGGCCCGCGAGCTGCTCGCGCTGCACCCGACGGTGCTGCGCGGCAACGCGTCCGAGGTCCTCGCCCTGCTCGGCACGTCGGCCGGTGGCCGCGGTGTCGACAGCACGGTGGGCACCGAGGACGCCCGTGCGGCTGCGGTCGACGCCGTGTCCGGTCAGGCGGCCGGGAGGCTCGTGGCCGCGGTGGCCGTGTCGGGTCCCGTCGACCTGCTGGTCGCGCCGGGCACCGGTGTGGTGCGGGTCGCGAACGGCACCGAGCTGTTGACGCGGATCACCGGGGGCGGGTGCGTCCTCGGCGCGGTCGTCGCCGCGTTCACGTCGGTCGCGCCCGACGACGCCGGTGCGGCCGCCGTCGCGGCGACCGCGGTGCACACGATCGCCGCGGAGCTCGCCGCCCGCGAGGCCGGCGGCCCCGGCACCTTCCAGCCGCTGTTCCTCGACCGGTTGGCGTCGCTCACCCCCGAGGACGTCGTCCGCGAGGCCCGGATCACGGTCGAGGCCGAGCCTGCGTCCCTGGTGGTGCCGGCATGAGCGGACTGCCGGAGGACTTCGGCGTGTACCTGGTCACCGACGGCGCCCTGGCCGACTGGCACGGTGTCGGTGTGCTCGGGGTGGTCCGCGCCGCGGTGCACGCCGGGGTCCGGATCGTGCAGGTGCGGGACAAGGACGCCTCGGCGCGCGACCTGCTGGCCCTGAGCGCTGCCGTGGCCGATGCCGTGGGCGACCGCGCCGCCGTGGTGGTCGACGACCGGCTCGACGTCGCCCTCGCCGCTCGGCACGCGGGACACCGGGTCGCCGGGGTGCACCTCGGCCAGTCGGACGTGCCGGTGACCGCTGCTCGTGCCCTGCTCGGGCCGGACGCGCACGTGGGGTTGACCGCGAACACCCCGGAGCACCTGGCGGTCGTCGCCCGCCTGCCCCGCGGCACCGTGGACCTGCTCGGCGTCGGGGTCGTGCACCCCACCACGACGAAGGCCGGCCACCCGCCGGCGCTCGGGCACGACGGTTTCGCCCGGCTCGCGGCAGCGACGGACGTGCCGTGCGTGGCGATCGGCGGGGTGACCCTCGACGACGTCGCGCCGCTCCGGGCAGCGGGCGCAGCCGGGGTCGCGATCGTGTCGGGCATCTGCGCCGCGGCCGATCCCGGGTCCGCAGCGGCCGCGTACGTGGCCGCGTGGAGCTCTGGACCCGGCCACGGGGCGGAGGCGAGGGGACCCGGTCAGGGTGATCCGGGCCTCCCAGCCGGGGCCTGGTCGTGAGCGTCCCGCGCGTCCTGGCCATCGCCGGGACCGACCCGACGGGCGGCGCCGGACTGCAGGCCGACCTCAAGGCGATCGCCGCGCACGACGGCTACGGCATGGGCGTGGTCACCGCCCTCGTCGCGCAGAACACGCACGGGGTGCGGTCGGTGCACGTGCCGGACGTCGCGTTCCTGCGGGAGCAGCTCGACGCGGTGTCGGACGACGTCACCATCGACGCCGTGAAGATCGGGATGCTCGGCACAGCACCCGTCGTCCGCGTCGTGACGGACTGGTTGCGGGAGCACCGGCCGCCCGTGGTCGTCGTGGACCCGGTGATGGTGGCGACGAGTGGTGACCGGTTGCTCGACGAGGACGCCGCCGCGGCGATGGGGGCGCTGTTCGGGCTGGCCGACCTGGTGACGCCGAACCGAGCCGAGTTGCAGGCGTTGGCGGAGCTGGCCGGGGCTGGTGCGGCGCCTGCGTCGCTGTCGTCGCTGGACGCTGCGCGGCTCGTGGCGTCGACGTGGGACGTGCTCGTGCTGGCGAAGGGCGGGCACGACGATGGGCCGACCTCCGACGACGTGCTCGTGTCGCCGTCGGGGTCCGCTCGGCGGTTCACCGCTCCCCGCGTCGCGACGGCCAACACGCACGGCACCGGGTGCTCCCTGTCGAGTGCGATCGCGACGCTCGCTGCCCGGCACGGGGACTGGGAGCTCGCGGTCGGGGTGGCGAAGCCCTGGCTGACGGCGGCCTTGCGGGGAGCCGATGCCCTGGAGGTCGGGTCCGGCAACGGGCCGATCGACCACGGCGCCGTGATCCGCGCGTCGCTGCCCGTGGTCCGGTTCACCGACGTGTGGTGGTCCGACGTCGACTCCGTGCTGCAGGCCACGATCGAGTGCGGGTTCCTGGTCGGGCTGCGCGACGGGACGCTCGACGCGGACGTGTTCGCCGGGTACCTCGCGCAGGACGTGCACTACCTGCGGGCCTACGAGCAGCACCTGGCGGCGTTGGCGGCGAGCGCTGGCGGCGCTGCGGGCGCTGGTGCCGGCGCTGCGGCTGCCGGCGCTGCGGCTCCCGGCGCTGCGGCCGCTGGCGCTGGTCGTGGTCCTGCGGCTGCCGCCTTCTGGACGGCGGCGTCCGAGGGGTGCGCCGCCGAGGCCCGCGACCTGCACCACCGACGCCTCGCCGGCACCCACGCCGACGACCCCGTCCACCCGACGTGCGCCGGGTACCTCGCACACCTGCAGGAGGCGGCGGACTCCGGGTCGGCGGCCGTGCTCGCCGCGGCGGTGCTCCCCTGCTTCCGGGTCTACGCCTGGGTGGGGGCGCAGCTCGGCGCGGCTCCGGACGGCCATCTGTTCGCCGACTGGATCACGGCGTACGGGGACCCGGGCTTCGCGGCGTCGAGTGCCGAGGCGGCCCGTCTGGTCGAGGAGATGGCGGCAGCCGCGACCCCGATCGAGCGGGGGCGGATGGCGCGGGCGTTCCGCCGCTCGACCGAGTGGGAGCTGGCGTTCTTCGCGATGCCGCTGGCGGGGGCCGCGGGCGAGTTCACGTGCTGACCGACACCTCACGGGTTCGTCGACCCGCGAGGTGTCGTCTGGCGCGAAACGTCGGCGCGGGCGACCTCAGCGGGCCGGCGGCGGCAGGCGCACCAACTCGACGGCCAGGTCGGCGCCGGTCACCGTCCCGCGCATCCACGTGAAGTCCGGCTGCCGACGGCGATCGGTCGGCGAGCCGGGGTTGAGCAGCCGCAGCCCGGACGGTGCGACGGTGTCCCACGGGATGTGCGAGTGCCCGAAGACGAGCACGTCGACGTCCGGGTACTCGGCGGCCGCCCGGCGCTCCCGGCCCGTCGCGGCACCGGTCTCGTGGACGAGCGCGAACCGCAGGTCCTCGACCGCGAAGTGCGCGACGAGCGGCAGCCGGTCATCGAACTCGGGGCCGTCGTTGTTGCCGCGCACGCCCTCGAACCGGTGGGATCGGGCCTGCACGGCGTCGAGGGTGGCGAGGTCGACCCAGTCCCCCGCGTGCACCACCAGGTCGGCGGCGTCGACGTCCGCCCAGAGTGCCGCGGGCAGGTCCTTCGCCCGCTTCGGCAGGTGCGTGTCGGAGAGTAGGACGAACGACGTGGTCACGTCGAGGATCGTCCGGGCATCGGCAGTCCGGCCTCGTCCGAGGCGCCGAGCCGTTCGAGCAGTCCGGCGAGCAGGGCGATGTCGTCGTCGGACCAGCCGGCGAGCCGTTCCTCCAGCGCATCCCGGTGCAGCTGCACGGAGCGCTCGAGCGCGGTGCGACCGGCGTCCGTCGCCACGAGGGGCTTCGCGTTGCCGGTGCCGCCGTCGGTCGTCTCGATCAGCTTCGTGGCGAGGAGCCCGGACAGCTGCCGCGAGATCGTCGAGCGGTTCAGGCGCAGGTACCGGGCGATGTCGATGGCCATGCAGCCGGGGTGCTGCACCACGAAGTCGACGAGGGACTGGTCGACGACGCTCAGTGCCTGGTCGGATCCGCGGGCACGGATGCTCGCACGTCGGGTGATCCGGGCCAGCTCGGTGTACGCCCGGCCGATCTCGCTGTTCCGGATCCCGGAGCTCGGGTGGTCCATCGTGGCTCCAGCCTTTCGGTGCCGGCGCCGGCCGGCGGTCTTCTGTGCCGACACCATACCGGTCGGTACGCGAGATTCGGGCTCAGTGACCTGCAGCTGCGGCACGGAGCGCGGGGATGTCGAGCTTCTGCATCGTCATCATCGCCTGGAAGACACGGGCGTTCGCCTCGGGGTCGCCCGACCCGGTCATCAGCTCGCCCATCATCGACGGGGTCACCTGCCACGCGACACCCCAACGGTCGAACAACCAGCCGCACATGCTCGGCTTCCCGCCGTCGGCGAGCAGGGCGTCCCAGATGCGGTCGAGTTCGTCCTGCGTGTCGACGTCGACCTGGAACGAGACGGCATCGGTGTGCGGGTGTCCCGGTCCGCCGTTCATCGCCCGGTACGGCTGCCCGAGCAACGTGAACTCGACGACCAGGGTCGCGCCGTCCGGGGTCTTCGCCACGCTGTCGACCGAACTGCCGGGGAACAGGTCGACGTAGTACCGGGCGGCCTGCTCGGCTTGGTCGTCGTACCAGAGGAAGGGGGTGATGGTGGGCATGGGGCGCTCTTCTCGCGTCGGCTCAGTCCGCGGCACTGCGGATGAGCAGGTCTGACTTCTCGGGGTGCTCGTCGAACCACTTGCCGACGAACCAGCACATCGGCACGACCCGCTTCGTCGAGTTCGTCTCGACGTCGGCGACCGCGTACTCGACGAGTTCGGCCGCGTAGCCGTGCCCGCGGTGCTTCGGCACCGTGTACGTGTGCGGGAACGCGATCGCGTCGCCGTTCTCGCGGTAGTCGAGCACGCTCACGAGCTCGCCGCCGACGTACATCGCGTAGCGGTCCTGGTCGGTCTCGTCGCGGAACTCGTGGTCCATGCCGCCATCATGCTCCGCCCGGGGCGCACGTGCCCCACCGGGAATGCTCGTGGCCGCCGAGCGTTGGATGGACACCATGACAACGATCGGCATCATCGGCGCAGGCAACATCGGATCCCAACTGGCACGGCTCGCGGTGCAGCACGGCCACCAGGTCGTGATCGCGAACTCCCGCGGCCCCGAGACCCTGACCGACCTCGTGGCCGAACTCGGCGACCAGGCCCGTGCGGCCACCCGTGACGAGGCTGCCGCCGCCGGCGAGGTCGTCGTCGTGACGGTGCCGCTCGCGGCCATCGAGACGATCCCGGCGGAGCCGCTCGTCGGCAAGGTCGTCATCGACACGAACAACTACTACTGGGAGCGCGACGGGCACATCGCCGCGCTCGACGACGAGTCGACGACGACGGCCGAGCTGCTGCAGGACCACCTGCCCGGGGCCCGGGTCGTCAAGGCGTTCAACCACATCGGTGCCGCGGACCTGACCGGCCACGCCACCCCGACCGGCACGCCCGAACGCCGTGCCCTCGTGGTCGCGGGCGACGATGCCGAGGCGAAGCAGGTGACCGCGGACCTCATCGACGAGTTCGGCTTCGACGTCGTCGACGCCGGACCCCTCGCCGAGGGCTGGCGCATCCAGCGGGACACCCCCGGCTACGGCCCGCGTCTGACCGCCGACCAGCTGCGCGAAGCACTCTCCGCCGCCACCCGCTGACGCCCCCGAGTCTCGGCCCCGCCGCCGCGAGACTCGCGCTGGGCGACAGTCCTCGGGCCGACAGCCGCGAGAACTGTCGCTCACGCCGAGACTCGGCCCCCGCGGGCGGCGGGCCGCGGCCGCCCGCCTACGCCCGGTCGAAGATCACCGTCATGTCGGCGATGTCGTCCTCGGTCGGCTCCCACGTGGTGCCGGCCTCGACGTTCTGCGTGATCTGCTCCGGCTTCGTCGCCCCCGCGATGACGCTCGACAGCCCCGGCTGCGCGAGCAACCACGCGAACGTCGCCTGCAGCATCGTGACGCCGCGGTGGTCGCAGAACCGCTGGTAGTCGTCGAGCACGTCCCACGGGGCGTCCTCGAGCAACTGCGGCTTCGACGTCGACAGGCGTCCGTCGGCCGGACCCCCGGCCTTCGTGTACTTGCCGGTCAGCAGCCCGTTGTAGAGCGGGAAGAACGGCAGGAACCCGAGGGCGTAGGCGCGGACGGCCGGCAGCACCTCGGCCTCGGCGGCACGGGCGAGCGGGCTGTACTCGTTCTGCGCGGACACGAACGCCGTGGTGCCGGCGATCGACGCGGTCAACTCGGCCTCGGCGATCTGCCAGCCCGCGAAGTTCGAGTGCCCGATGTAGCGGATCTTGCCCTCGCGGACCAGGTCGTCGAGGACCGACAGCGTCTCCTCGATCGGCGTCACGTCGTCGGGACGGTGCATCTGGTACAGGTCGATCCAGTCCGTCCCGAGACGACGCAGCGACGACTCGACGGCCAACCGGACGTACCGCCGCGATCCCCGCACACCCCAGTCCGGCCCGTTCGCGCCCTGCATGTCCATGCCGAACTTCGTCGCGAGCACGATCTCGTCACGCCGCCCAGCGATCGACCGGCCGAGCATCTCCTCGGACATGCCGGGCCGGCCGCCGTAGATGTCGGCCGTGTCGAAGAGCGTGACCCCGGCGTCGAGTGCCGCCCGCACGACGGCGTCGGTGCCCTCCTGCGACTCGGAGGCGGTCCCCGGCCGCCCGAAGTTGTTGCAGCCGAGGCCGACGGTGGAGACGACGAGCCCCGAGGGACCCAGTGGACGGTGTTCGATTCCGGTCATGCCCCGAACGTACCGGCGACCCCGGAACTGGGGCTGCGACATCCGCGACCGTTGCCACTAGAACTGACGATGGATCAGTCGACGAAGGGAGCACCGCAGTGGCGTCGCATCGCATGCAGGATTCGGAACGGCCGCGCCGTCCCGTCCCGTCCTGGGTGACCGCACCGGTCGTCGAATCGGCCGCGTCCGCCGGGCGGGTCGCGTCCGACTCCGCAGCGAGCACCGGCCAGGAGGCCCGTCCCACCCCCGCCACGTCGCGCGCCGCCCACGGTGCGCCGGCTCCCACCGCCGTGCTCGGCTCCGCCCCGCAGCCGACGGCCACGCTCGACCCGACGGCAGCGCCGACGCCGGAGCCTGCGTCCATCGCCACCCTGGTCGAGGACGACGTCACAGTCCCCGACTACCCGCCGCAGCAGGACCTCCTGCCACCGGCCCCGACATCACCGACCGTGCACACCGTGCCGTTCGACACCGCCGCCGTGGCCTCCGCACCGACCCCGGTCTCACCGATCGACGCCGCCCCCCGCACCGCGCCGGCCGCCGCACCGTCGCCCGTGCCCTCCGCCGGACAGCCCCGGTTCTCGGTGCCCGGCCTGGAGCACGTCGTCGTCGAGGGCACCGAGCCCGAACCCGTCGGTCCGATCGGCTTCCGCACGCCCCGCCGCTTCGCCCACCAGCAGGCCGCCGTCACCGCCGTGACCCCGGCACCGACCCCGGCGTCCGCCCACGTGCGCTCCTTCGACGCGGTCCTGCAGGCGCCGGTGTCCGCGGCTGCACCCGCGGCCACGAACGCCACCGTGCCCACGAACGCCACCGTGCCCACGAACGCCACCGTGCCCTCGACCGCACCCGTGGCGGAGGCGACCGCGTCCGCCGGGGCCGAGCCGGGCCTCCCGACCGAACTGCTCGACCAGCCCGTGGCCGCAGCCGCCCAGCCGGAGCCGCGCCGTGCGCTCGGTGCGACGCCCGGGGCGGTCCTGGGCGCCGTGGCGGGCATCGCGACGCTCGGACTCGCGGCCTGGTGGTTCACCGCGCCGGCGACCGTGCACGGTGTCGGTGTCGTGCTCGGACTCCTCGCGCTGGTGGTGTCGCTCGTGACGCTGCGCGACCGTGCGGCGACGTGGCAGCGGCCGGTCGCGCTGCTCGGCGCCGTGCTCGGTGGCGTCGGCACGCTCGTGCTGCTGTGGGCCGTCGCGTCGGCGCTGCTGCCGCTCGCCGGGGTGACGCTGCCCGACCTGACCGGGACCGGGACGACCCCGACCCTCGCGCCGTAGCAGCCTCGGTCTCCGGTTCGGCCCCTCGGCTGGCGCGGTCAGACCGCGCGGACGACCCCGCGCGACAGGATCGCGTTCGTCAGGGCGTCGATCGGCTCACGCTGCACCGTCGGGTTCGCGATGAGGACGTAGTCGACCGCCGGCAGGTCCGGCAACCCGAGCCGCTGCGACACCTTCACCAGGTCCGCCGGGATGAGCGAGTGCGGGAACACCGCCACGCCGATCCCCGCGCGCACCGCCGCCAGCACGCCGTTCACGTCGCGGGTGTTGCAGGTGATCCGCCAGGTGCGGCCCGCGGCCTCGAGGGCGTCGATCGCCATCTGCCGGCTGATGCTCGGCGCCTGGTACGCGATGAGCGGCACGGGCTCGTCGCGTTCGACCGCGATGCCGTCCTGCGCCATCCACACCATCTGGTCGGTCGCGACCCGGGTCCCCTCGGCGGACTCCCCCGCGGTCTGCTTGATGAACACCAGGTCGAGCTGCCCGGCGTGCACCCGGCGCAGGAGCGGTGACGACTGGTTCACCGTCAGCTCGAGGTTCACCTGCGGGTGCAGCCGCCGGAAGTCCCGGAGGATGCGCGGCAACTGCGTAATCGCGAGGTCGTCGGCCGCACCGAACCGGAGGCGCCCACGGGTCGCCGACCCCGAGAAGTAGGCGTCCGCGGTGGCGTGGGCCGCGAGGATCGTCCGGGCGAAGCCGGCCATCGCGTCGCCGTTGTCGGTGAGGGTGACGCCACGGGTGTCGCGGGCGACGAGGGTGCGGGACACCGCGGTCTCGAGCCGCCGGACGTGCTGGGAGACGGTGGGCTGGCTGATGCCGAGGCGGGCACCGGCCTGCGTGAAGCTCTGCGTCTCGGCGACGGCCAGGACGGTCTGCAGCAGGACCGGATCGAGCACGGTGCACCTCGTTCGTTCGCGCGGTCATTCGCGCGGTCATTCGACATCGCAATGGATTGATAGCCACGATAGGGGTGTCGAATGGCCCGTGGCCACGTAGTTTCGTTGGGGTACCAGATCCGCAACGACGTCCGGAGAACCCCTCACCGTGAGTGCGTCATCGACGACCCTCCCCCCGCCCACCGAACCACTCCCGATCCAGGCCACCCGCCCGCCCTGGCGGCACACCCTCATCGCCCTGTCCGTGCCGAACTTCCGGCTGTTCACGGCCACCAACCTCGTCGCGATGACCGCCGGGTGGATGCAGCGCATCGCCCAGGACTGGCTCGTCCTGCAGCTGACCGGCTCGGTCGCGCAGGTCGGCATCACCGTCGCCTGCCAGTTCGCGCCGATGCTGCTGTTCGGGCTGCTCGGCGGCGTGCTCGTCGACCGGTTCTCGAAGCGTGCGCTGATGATGATCACGCAGGGCGCCTTCGCGGTGCTGTCCGCACTGCTCGCCGTGCTGACGCTCGCCGGTGTGGTCGAGGCCTGGCACATCTGGGTGATCGCGTTCCTGGTCGGGATGGTCACCGTCATCGACAACCCGGCCCGCCAGGTGTTCGTCACCGAGATCGTCGGACACCAGCACCTCCGCAACGCGATCAGCGTGAACTCGTCAGTGTTCCAGCTCGGCGGCATGATCGGTCCCGCGCTGTCCGGGGCGCTGCTCGTCGCGGTCGGGGCCGGCTGGTCGTTCGGCGTGAACGCGATCGCCTGCGTCGCCGTCGTCGTGACGCTCGGGTTCCTGAAGGTCTCGGAGCTGCACCGGACGCCCCCGGCGCCCCGCGGCAAGGGGCAGTTGATCGAGGGGCTCCGCTACGCCGTGAACAAGCCGACGATCATCGTGCCGGTGATCCTCGTCGCGTTCTTCTCGGTGTTCGCGCTGACGATGCCCGTGCTGCTGTCGGCCTTCGCGTCACAGGTGTACGACGTCGGCGCCGCCGGGTACGGCGTGTTCAACTCGGCCGTGGCGATCGGTGCGCTCGTCGGCGCGCTGCTCTCCACACGTCGAGCGGTCGTGCGGCTCCGGACCATCGTCGGCGGGGTGTTCTGGACCGGGGTGCTGCTCGTCGTCTCGGGGTCGATCCCCGTGATCGCGCCGTTCACCGTGGCGCTCGTCGCCGTCGGGATGTCGCAGCTGTTGTTCCAGACCGCGTCGAACTCGCTCGTGCAGCTGTCGTCGAACGTGGCGATCCGCGGCCGGGTGATGTCGCTCTACGTGCTCGTGCTGCTCGGCGGCCAGGCGATCGGCGGGCCGCTGATGGGCCAGGTCGTCGACCACTTCGGGGCGCACGTCGGGATGATGGTCGCCGGCGGGGTGCCCGCGGCCGCCGCTGCCGTGATCGCGCTCGTCCTCGCCCGCCGAGGTGGCCTTCACCTCGCGGTGCGCATGCGCCACCACGTGCCGCTGCCGGCCATCGTCGCCCACTGAGCGGGGGGCGGATCGGTTCGGCGGACGGGAGGCCAGTGGCGGCGTCGCCACGGGCCTCCCGTCCGCCGCGCGCCAACGCGTTGCGCCCCGTTGCGGGCGTCGCGCCCCGACACACAGGGGCGCAATGCCTGCAACAGGGCGCGGACGCGGTCCGGGACGGACGGGAGGCACAGGGGCGGCCCCGCCACGCGCCTCCCGTCCGGTGAGCGGTTGCCTCAGTAAGCCACGCCGAAACGGGCCTGGTGGTGCGCCGGGTTCGCGATCTCGTCGACGACGGCCAGGCCGAAGTCGTCGCCGGAGATGTCCGAGTTGCCCTCGGCGTCGGTCAGCAGGACCTCGTCGGTCGTGCGGTAGGTGCCACGACGCTCGCCCGGGTTGTAGCTGCCGTAACCGGCGGCCGGGCTGACGTAGAACCAGTCGACGTCGGTGTCCGAGGCACGGAGCGCGTCGAGGATCTGCGCGTGGCTCTTCGCCTCGCCCTTGAACGCGTCCGGGAACTCGGCCGAGTCGAACAGGCGCGGTCCACCGTCGGCGACGAGCAGCGAACCGGCGCCGCCGACGATGCCGAGGCGCGCACCGGCGTTGGCCGCAGCGTCGACGAAGTGCTGGAACTTATCCTTGAGCTCACTGCCGTCCGACTGGACCGCGTGCAGGGCGACGACGATGACGTCGGCGTCCTTCGTGACCTCGGCCACGAAGTCGGCGTCGAAGGCATCGCCCTGCGCCAGCGTCAGGCCCTCGGCGGCGTCGAGCTTGCTCGTGTCGCGCGCGACGGCGGTGACGGCGATGCCACGGGAGAGGGCTTCGCGGGTGATGGCGGAGCCGGCGTAGCCGGTGCCTCCGAAGACGACGATGCTGGTCATGCTGTTCCTTTCGTGGGGCTGGTGCTGCTCACCGTACAAGAGTTACTCTCTTTGAGTAAGTAGGCACCTCACGGTGCGTAACGGAGCTCGTTCGTCACGGAGGCCAGGCCAGATGTCAGCACTCGAGTACAGCCCCTACGCGGCGGACTGCCCCAGCCGGCAGCTGCTCGACCGCATCGGCGACCGGTGGAGTGTCCTGACGATCGGCACCCTCGCCGACGGGCCGCAACGGTACTCGGCGATCGCGAACCGGGTGCAGGGCGTGTCGCAGAAGATGCTCACGCAGACCCTCCGGGCACTCGAGCGGGACGGGCTCGTCACCCGCACGGTGTTCCCCGAGATCCCGCCGCACGTGGAGTACGAACTCACCGATCGCGGGCGGTCGCTCCGCCGGGTGCTCGAGCCGCTCGAGGCGTGGGCGACGTCCCACATGGACGACGTCGCGGTGTCGCGCGTGGAGTACGACGCGCGCTGACGTGGCGCGCGCGGGGCAGGGGCGGGGGGCGCTTCGTGAGCAGAAATGGTCGGGTCCGCCGAACGCACCCGACCATTTCTGCTCACGAAGTGCCGCCACGCGCACACTCGGAATCCCCGACGGCGGCGAGTGGTTGCCTGGGGGCATGCGATCGATCGTCTACACGAAGCCCGGTGACAGCAGCGTCCTCGAACTCGTCGAGCGGGACGTCCCCGAACCCGGCGCCGGCGAGGTCCGCGTCCGCGTCGTCGTCTCCGGCGTGAACCCGACGGACTGGAAGGCCCGGGCCGGCGGTACCTACGGCGACGGACTGCCCTTCCCCGAGATCACCCCGAACCAGGACGGCGCCGGTGTCGTCGACGCGGTCGGCCCGGGTGTCGAGCACCTCGCCGTCGGTGACCACGTGTGGCTCTTCATGGCCGCCGCCTCGCGCCCGACCGGAACTGCACAGGAGTACACCGTCGTGCCGGAGACCCGAGCGGTCCGCCTGCCCGACGAGACGAGCTTCGACATCGGTGCTTCGCTCGGTGTCCCGGCGATGACCGCGCACCGCGCCCTCACGACGCACGAGGACGGCCCCGCACGACTCGGCCCCGGTGCGCTCGACGGCGTCACGGTGCTCGTCGCCGGTGGTGCCGGAGCGGTGGGGCACGCGGCGATCCAGCTCGCCCGTTGGGCCGGCGCGACGGTGATCACGACGATCAGCTCGGACGACAAGGCCGCACTCGCCACCGCGGCGGGTGCCCACCACGTCGTGAACTACCGGCAGGACGACGCCGCGGCTCGCATCCGCGAGATCGCGCGGGACGGCGTCGACATCGTCGTCGAGGTGTCGATCCCCCAGAACGCCGAGCTGGTCGCCGACGTCCTCGCGAACCACGGCGTCGTGTCGATCTACGCGAACAACGGCGGCGACGAGGCCACGCTGCCGATCCGCCCGAACATGAGCGTGAACGCGCGCTACCAGTTCCTGCTGCTCTACACGATCGGCGACGAGGCCTTGGCCGCAGCAGCCGAGGACGTCACCGAGGCGCTGCACGACGGCGTGCTGCCGGTCGGCGCGGACGCGGGACTGCCGCTCACCCGCTTCGACCTCGCCCGCACCGCGGACGCGCACGACGCCGTCGAGCAGGACACCGTCGGCAAGGTGCTGATCGACGTGCCCCAGGCGCAGTAGCCCCGATGCCCAGACCACGAACGGCTCCCACACCCGTGGGAGCCGTTCGTCGTGGACGATGCGGGAAGGGTCAGCGACCCAGGCGCGCGGCGATGGCTGCGGCGACCCGGATCCGGGCTGCTTCGCGCTCGCGCTCGATGTTGGCGGCGATGACGTCGAGGTCCTCGTAGTCGGCGTCGGTGGTGGTGTCGTTCCAGTTCGGCGATGAGATCCGGGCACGCCCGAACGACGGCGGAGCAGGGTTCACGGTCGTCATGAGGGCATCGTACGTCGAGCGTCCGACAGAGCGTGTGAGCATCACGGGCCTTTCCTTGGATTGCGGTCGCGCTCGGGGAACGAGTAGGTCAACGAGAACGCCACGGCCATGAACGACGCCATCATCGCGATGTTCTTGGCGTCGAGTTCGGTGAAGGCGTCGGGGACCGGGGAGTCGACGGTGAGCATGCCGAACGAGTACTGGTCGGACCGGATCACCACCGAGACGTACGACGAGTAGCGCGGTTCGAAGCCCGGCACGTCCTGGTCCACGTCGACGTCGGCCGAGCGGTCGCCGACGATCCGGGGTGATCCCCCGACCAGCACCCACTCGAGGTTGCGGTCGCCGTAGGGCGTGCCCGCGCGGAAGACCCCGGCGGTGTCGCCGGCACCCCCGTGACCGATCGGCTCGAGCGCACGCAGATCGGTGGACAGCTGGTACACGTTTGCCCGGACGTCGGGCACCTTCGGCAGCAGGTAGAACGCCAGGGCCACGGCGACCCGGTCGGCGACGACGGAGAGTTCGCCGTGGCGCTCGGAACGGGGCAGTTCGGTGAACCGGACGAGCCGGGTGGCGATCTGGCCGAACGCGTACCGGACCGCCGTCGACTGTTCGAGTCCGGCCCCGGTCGCGTTCTCCTCGGCCACCGCCCGCGCAGCGTCGCTGCGTCGGGTCCGGACCACCTGCACCGCCACGGCACCGGCCAGCACGACGAGCCCGAACACGACGAGCGACAGTCGCACAGCCGGGGTGACGAACAGGTTCGGCAGCTGGAACGCCGCAGTGGGCGCGGCCGCCACCACGATCGGCCACCCGACCGTGCCGACCCGTCCTGAACGCTGTTGCCCCATGACCACGACGCTAGGTCACGCCACCGACGCAGACGGAGTTGTCCACAGGTCGGTTCTCCACAGGATCCGTCGGGCTCCACCGGCCCGTCGCACGCAGCTGGTAAGCAAGACCCATGACCGATGCCAGCACGCCCGTTCCCGGATCCAGAGCCCTCGTCCTGGGGGGCGGAGGTGTCGCCGGCATCGCCTGGGAGGTCGGCGTCCTCACCGCCCTGCAGGACGCCGGCGTCGACCTCGATGCCGCAGACCTGGTCGTCGGCACGAGCGCCGGCAGCGTCGTCGGCGCCTTCGTCCGGAACGGCGCGGTGCAGCAGGCGTACGACCAGCAGCACACCCCCGCGCCGACGACCTACGTCGAGCCGCCGGCCATCGACACCGACGCCGTCCAGCAGCGGATCGGTGCCGCGCTCGAGGGGGCGACCGGCGAGCAGGACGCGCGCGCCCGCCTCGGCCTCGCCGCCCAGCAGGTCACCGACGGACAGTCCGATGACGAGCGCGTGGCGACCTTCACCGAGACCCTGCCGTCCACCGACTGGCCGGCGAAGCCGCTCGCGATCACCGCGGTCGACGCCACCGACGGCACGTTCCGACTACTGACCGCGGCCGACGGCGTCCCGCTCTCCCGTGCGGTCGCCGCGAGCTGCTCCGTGCCCTTCGTGTGGTCACCCGTCGGCATCGAGGGCCGACCGTACGTCGACGGCGGGGTCCGCTCCGGCACGAACGCCGACGCCGCCGCCGGACACGAGCGTGTCCTCGTCATCGCCTGCGGTCCCGAGGGTCCGTCGCCGGTCGGCCCGTGGCTCGACGTCGCGGTCGAGTCGCTCCGCGCCGGCGGCAGCTCGGTCGAGGTCGTCGTGGCGGACAGCACCGCGCAGGAAGCCTTCGGCACGAACTCGCTCTCGCTGGCCACCCAGGCGCCCTCGGCCGAAGCCGGCCGCGCCCAGGGCACTGCGGTCGCCGAGCAGATCGCCGCCTTCTGGGCCGATGACCTGGTGAGCGTGGTCGCATGACGACGCCGTTCTCCGACCTCGACCAGTACATCGCGCTCCCCCGGGTCGACGGGATCGCGATCAGCCCCGACGGTGAGCGCGTCGCCCTGACGGTCAGTGTGCTCGACCCGGACGGCACCGGGTACCGGCGCTCGATCTGGCAGGTGCCCGCGACCCCGACCGTCGACGCGGACGGACCCACCGCACGCCCGGTCCGCCTCACCCGTTCCGCCAAGGGCGAGGGCGGCATCTCCTTCACCCGCAGCGGCGACCTGCTCTTCGTCTCGGCCCGCCCCGACGCCGATGCCACCGACGTCGAGGCCGCGCAACTCTGGGTCCTCCCGGCGGCCGGTGGTGAAGCGCGCCCCCTGACGCGGCTCACCGGCGGGGTCGGCGGCGTCCTGGCGACCGCTGCGGCCGCCAACACCGTCGCGCTCACCGCCGACCTGCTGCCCGGCGCCGGTACCGACCCGGCCACCGTGGTCGACGCCGACGCCCAGCTCCGGAAGGCCCGCACGGACAAGAAGGTCCGCGCGATCCTGCACGAGACGTACCCGGTCCGGTACTGGGACCACGACCTCGGTCCCGACCAGACCCACATCCTCACGCTCGACCTGGCCGAAGGCCAGACCGAAGACCACGCCGAGGACGCAACCGCGCTCCCCCGCCTCACCGACCGCACGCCGGCTCCCGGCCGGTCGCTGGACCACGTCGCCGGGGCACTCACGCCCGACGGTTCCGTCCTGTTGGCAGCCGTGGGCGTCCGGGAGGCCCGTGGGGACCGTTCGACGCTCGTCACGATCGACTGCACCAGCGGCCACCGCACGGTGCTGTTCGACGACGCCGACGTCGACCACGAGATGCCCACCCTGAGCCACGACGGTCGCACGATCGCCTGGGTCCGGACGGTGCGCTCCACCCCCGCCGGTGCGAACCAGCAAGAGGTCTGGACCGCCGGCATCGACGGGTCGGACCCGCGCCGCATCGCGACCGACTGGGACCGCTGGCCGAGCGAGCTCGTGTTCGAGCACGGCGACCGGGCACTGCTCGCCGTGGCCGACCAGGACGGCCGGGCGCCCGTGTTCCGCATCCCGCTCGACGGCGCAGCCGTCGAACAGCTGACCCACGACGACTGGGCGTACTCGAGCCTGCGCGTGGCGGAGGCGACGGGCGCGGTCGTGGCGCTCCGGGCCTCCTGGGCGGCACCACTGCACCCCGTGCGGATCGCGACGGACGGCGAGGTGACCCCGCTCGCGACGCCTGCGCCCCTGCCCGAGGTCCCCGCGCACCTGGAAGAGGTCGAGACGACCGCGGCCGACGGCGCGCGCGTGCGCGGCTGGCTGGTCGTGCCGGAGGGTGACGGGCCGCACCCGCTGCTGCTCTGGATCCACGGCGGACCGCTCAACTCGTGGAACCAGTGGTCGTGGCGGTGGAACCCGATGCTCCTGGCGGCGCGCGGGTACGCCGTGCTGCTGCCGGACCCGGCACTGTCGACCGGCTACGGGCTCGACTTCGTGAACCGTGGGTGGAACGCGTGGGGGCAGGCGCCGTACACCGACCTGCTGGCGATCACGGACGTGGTCGAGGCCCGAGCGGACATCGACGAGACCCGCACGGCGGCGATGGGCGGCTCGTTCGGCGGCTACATGGCGAACTGGGTCGCCGGGCACACCGACCGCTTCCGCGCGATCGTCACGCACGCGAGCTTGTGGGCGCTCGACCAGTTCAACGGCACCACGGACGCGTCGCAGTACTGGTCGTCGATCTTCGACGCCGCCGGCATCGAGGCCAACGACCCGCACCGCTTCGTGGCCGACATCACGTCACCGATGCTCGTGGTCCACGGCGACAAGGACTACCGGGTGCCGATCGGCGAGGGGCTGCGACTGTGGTCCGAGCTCGCCGAGCACCACGCGGCCGACGACGGCACGATGCCGCACCGGTTCCTGTACTTCCCGGACGAGAACCACTGGGTGCTCTCGCCGCAGCACGCCGTGGTCTGGTACGAGACGGTGTTCGCGTTCCTCGGGCAGCACGTGCTCGGCCAGGAGTGGGAGCGGCCGGAGCTGCTCGGGTAGCGCGGGCGTGGCGGTCGACCCGGAACGACACGATCGACGTCGCACGACATCGAGAACGTCGTTCCGGGTCGGATCCACCCGACCGACCCGAGCCCCGCGCTACACGAACGCGGCCTGCCCGGTGATCGCCCGACCGACGATGAGCGTGTTCACCTCGCGCGTGCCCTCGTACGAGTAGATCGCTTCGGCGTCCGCGAAGAACCGGGCGACACCCTTGTCGAGCACGATGCCGTTGCCGCCCTGCACCTCGCGGCACCAGCCGACGGTCTCGCGCATCTTCGCGGTCGCGAACGCCTTCGCCAGGGCGGAGTGCTCGTCGCCCCCGACACCGGCGTCCTGCATGGCCGAGGCCTGCGTGCAGAGCGCGATCGAGGCCGTGATGTTCGACAGCGACTTCACGAGCAGGTCCTGCACGAGCTGGTGCGCGGCGATGGGCTTACCGAACTGGATCCGCTCGCGGGCGTACGCGAGCGCCGCGTCGTAGGCGCCGACCGCGATGCCGACGGCCTGCCAGGCCACCTCGGTGCGGGTCAGACGGAGCACCTCCGCCGTCGACCGGAACGAGTCGGCGCGCTGGAGCCGACGCGATTCCGGCACACGCACCCCCTGCATGACGATGTCGGCGTTCTGCACCCCCCGCAGCGCGATCTTGTCCTCGATCTTCGTGGCGGTGAAGCCGGGGGTGTCCGTGGTGACCAGGAAGCCCTTCACCTGCTCGTCGGCGACGTCCTTCGCCCAGATGACCACGACGTCGGCGAAGGTGGCGTTGCCGATCCAGCGCTTCTCACCGTCGAGCACCCAGGTGTCGCCTTCGCGGCGGGCGGTGGTGCGCAGGCCACGGGCGGAGTCGCTGCCGGACAGCGGTTCGGTCAGGCCGAACGCCCCGATGAGCTCGCCGGCCGCCATGCGCGGCAGCCACTCGCGCTGCTGTTCCTCACTGCCGGCGACGGCGATCGAGTTCATCGCCAGACCCGACTGCACGCCGATGAACGTCGCGACGCTGGCGTCGACGCGTCCGAGCTCGAGCGCCGCCCACCCGCGGTACACGGCCGAGTTCTCGAACTGGCGCACGAGCGGGATCCCCGGCCCGTACATCCCGAGCTCGGCGAGCGGGGCGATCACCTGCATCGGGAACTCGGCGCGTGCCCAGTACCCGTCGGCGATGGGCGCGACATCGCGCTCGAGGTACTCGCGGAGTCGCCCGATCGACGCGCGCTCCGGCTCGGTCAGCTGCTGTTGGAAGCCGTAGAAGTCCGATTCGAGGAGGCCCGTCGTGGGCGTCAGCGTTGACATGGAACCAACGATGCATCATTCTCGAAAACGTTGCAAGGGAGGACCGCGTGTACACATCGGATTCTGCGCTGCGCGCCTTCCGGGAGGCTCGCCACACGTTCATCGACGGCTCACGGATCGACATGGGCGCGTTGGCTGCCGCACTCGGCGTGGACCGTACGTCGCTGTTCCGGTGGGTGGGCAACCGTGACCGGTTGCTGTCCGAGATCCTGTGGTCCCTCGCAGTCCCGACGCTCGACCGGGCGTCCCGCGCTGCCGACACGATCGGGTCGTCCGGAGCGGCGCGCATCGTCGACGTGCTCGACCGGTTCACCGCCGACCTCATCGAGGCCACCTACTTCCGCGCGTTCCTGA
Organism: Curtobacterium sp. VKM Ac-2887; assembly: GCF_015350935.1. Taxonomy (NCBI): domain Bacteria; kingdom Bacillati; phylum Actinomycetota; class Actinomycetes; order Micrococcales; family Microbacteriaceae; genus Curtobacterium; species Curtobacterium sp. VKM Ac-2887. The sequence goes on from NZ_JADKSB010000005.1 coordinate 252,558, forward strand.
CCCGCGAACCCGCGCGGGCGATGCGCCTGCTGACCACCTCGGAGAGCGACGTCCAGAGCCGGTTCGTCGAGCGGGTCACCGCGCTCGTGGTCGAGGAGCAGTCGTCCGGCGAGTTCGATCCGGCCCCGCTGTCCGCCGAGGAGCTCGCCCGGCTGCTCGTCCGGATCTCAGAGTCGTTCACCTACGCTGAGTTCATCTCCGGTGAGGCCCCCGACCCCGTCCGGGCACGCGCCGCGTTCGAGTACGTGCTGCGCCCCGCCGCCGATCACGCCACACCCGCACCTCCGATCGGAGACCGATGACCATCGACGAGTACCCGTTCCGCCGCCTCTACCCCACACGGTGGAACGACAACGACATGTTCGGGCACGTCAACAACACGATCTACTACTCGGCGATGGACAACGCGTCGACGTACTGGTTCCGCGAGGAAGCGGGCCTGGACCCGTTCACGTCGGAGTGGATCGCGGTCTTGGTGTCGTCGAGCTGCCGGTTCGTCGAGTCCGCCGTCTGGCCGGACGTCATCGAGGTCGGGATGCGGTCCAAGCACCTCGGCAACACCAGCCTGTCGTGGGAGTTCGGCCTGTTCCGTCAGTCCGACGGCGCCCTGCTCGCCACCGGTGAGTTCGTGCACGTCATCGTCGACCGCGAGGGTGCCCGCCGACCGATCCCCCTGCCGGAGTCGCTGCGCGCGCTCGTGAACGGCACGATGGTCGCCCAGGAGCCCGCCGTCGCCGACTGACCCCGCGCGGCCGGTACCGAGAACAGTTCAGGGGCGGTAGTCGTCGCGATGCGGCTGGTTCAGCCGCACAGCGAGGTCGTCGCCCGCGGGCCTCGCGCCGTTCAGGGTCCCGAGCACCTTCGCGACGGTCGACAACACGAAGCCGATCCCCCGGCCCACGGCTTGCACGAAGCGCATGACGTCCCCTCTCGTCGCTTCATGCTAGCCCGCGGCCCGAGGACCGCTCAGGACTTGAGGGCAGCGAGCTCGAGGTTGATGTCGTCCGGGTCCTGCACGGACAGGATCACCATGCCGGCGTCGCCGAGGTCGGTCACCTCGCCGTGCTCGACCCCTGCGGCGTCGAGGCGTGCAGCCGCCTGGTGCAGCTCGTCGACCGACCCCACGACGAAGCTCACGTGGTCGAGCCCGACGGTGTCCGGGTTGAACGTCTGCCCCGCCGGAGCGACCGGGCGGAGACCGAAGACCTGATCGCCGAGCCGGAACACGGAGCCGCCGTAGAAGCGCTCGCGGTCCTCGCGCACGCCGGGTTCGTCGACCTGGTCGCTGAAGTCGATCGCCGGGTCGGTGCCGAGCAGCTGCTGGTAGAACGCCTTGCTGCGGTGGATGTCGGTCACGGTGACGCGGACGTGGGCGAGGGCTGTCGGGCGTGCGAACGGTTCGGTCATGGTGGAGCTCCTCCGGGTTCGACCCGACGCAGGGCCGTCGGGTGCGCGCCGTGGTTGCGACGCGCACCCGAGGCAACGCTGTGCCCCTCCGAAGTACCCGACACCATGCGGCGACCGGACAGCGGCACTGGGCCCGAACGCCAGCGCCGCGGTCCGGTCAGATGAGGTCGTCGGTCAGGTGGTTCGGCGTCCCGAACCGGTCACATTGAGCTCCCGGCGACAACGGCGGCGATGATCCATTCGAGCATCAGCGTCAGAACAGCAAGTAGGAGAGGCGATTGGAGCGCTCGGCCCGCGCGCCTCGCAGTCACAAGTGTCCAGATCACGACCGCAACCAGTGCCGCAAGGAGCAGCGCCCAGGTCACCCACCAGGCTCCGCCGTACGCCAGCGCGAGCGCGAGCGCGAGCGCGAGCCATCCACCCTGCGCCGGGAGAAGCAGCGCAGCGCCGACACGGTCCGCGACGCTGACTTGCTGCTGCGCCGGTTCAGTCGGTCTCGTCCCTCGACCCGCTCACCCAACCTGTCCAGGAAAGCCGACTATCGGCTCTGGGCGACCGGCAGCGAGAGGGGCTGGAACCGCTGGCCAACCTAGATCAGTCCATCGGTTAGGTGATTCGCAGTGCCGGAACGGACCCATTGATCTAGGCGGCGTTGGGGCTCAACGTGGAGCAGAACCAGGCGCTTACATCGAGCGCGAGCCGAGCAAGATCCAGTGCCTTCCGGACACCTAGCCCCTCGTTCTGGCCATGCGAGATACTGTTCCTTCGATCGACAAGAAGGCCCAGTTCGCGTCGACGCCTGTTGTCATCCTCATCTAGGTACTCCACGAAGCTCGTACTCCAAGAGGGGTTGATCCTACGCAGCCGCTCCGTGAGATCATCCGGCCTTGGGTTTCGTCCTTTGAAGAGCCCCGCACGCACATGCGAAGCAATGAAAGGGTGGGCCTTCTCGTCGGCGTAATGAGCCAAGCACTCATCGAACGTTAGCTCGATGTGGCCGCACGCTCGCACTGTCAAGAATCGCGCCAGTGCAGAACTCACGTCGTCGCCGACATCACTCGCCAGACCATCGACCGTCGCCATCAGCGCGGTCAGTCTTCCGTCGCTCAACTGCACCTCATGCGGCGGCCAAGCTCCCTGCCAAACCATCAGACCTGCGCAAAGGCGCTCGCCGACCCGCGAAGTCGAGCGGCAACGGCTTCCTCGCGGGAGGTTCCGCTCGTCATGACCCCGTCGAGGTCCGGGTTGTTTCGAAGCAGGTCGACAGCAGAGGCTACTTGCTTATTCGTGAGCGGCCGCTGCTTCAGCTCTTTCATAATCCCAACGAAGACAGCCTCCGTCTGAGCGACATTGATCTGGCGCGACTTCCGCTTCGTGACCTCGGACCCTGGGCCATGGGCAATGAGCTCCGCTGCCTTGGTGAACAAAGTAGCAGCCTCAGCAATCTTCGCTGACTCAGCGTTTCGATTCTCAGCCGCGAACTGATTCAGGAATCGCTTCAGAGGTCGCATGTATCGCAACTCATCGCAGTACAGGGCAATTATGCGCATAACTAGCTCCTGATCACGCAAGCGCGGAGAGGGTTCGCCGTAAACTGCCCTCCAGTTCTTGTCCTGATTCAATTGATGCATCAGGTCAATGAGCGGCCCTGCATAAAGAGCAACTCGAATCTCGTGCGATGTGAGCTGCGTGCCACCCGAATTGAGACGTTCGAAGATTTGGTAGACCGCCTCTTGTGACTCCGCAGAACCGTCGGTCCCCACAATCGTTGCCTGGATGTAAGTATTGTCGATCGCGCGCCGCTGACTATCACTTAGGGTGGTGTAGGACAGCCCACGAAATTCATTTGCAACGTTTGCGAGGACGAAAGGACGGTCACGGTGTTGGCCGTCATAGAAGCGCTGAAGCGTTCGAAGGCGCTGTTGGCCGTCCAGAATCAGATACCGATTGTCGGGCTGCTTGATCAGCAGAATGCTGGGAATGGGGTAACCGAGAAGCAACGATTCAATGAACCGGTCCATCTGTGGTTTCGACCATACGAAGTTCCGCTGAAACCCGGCAGATTCGATTCGCTCGTCAGCATGACCAAACTGCGGCACAAGCATGTCCCCGCGCTTCAGACGTCGCACCAGGCCTTCGACGTCGAAGTCTTGTCCTGAGTACGCAACTTTGAACGCATCAGCACTCGCTTCTTCCAGTTCGGCAAAGTCGAGATCGTCGAGCTCATCCGAGTCTCCAACCTCGCCGGGAAGGTCAACCGTCTCAGGCTCAGGAACTGTCATGAGCGCGATCCTACCTAGGACGTGTTGCTAAAGGTTGAGAGCGAGCCGGCAGATGCGTTCGCAGAGGTCTTCGTAACTGATGCCGCTTG
>NZ_JADKSB010000050.1:0-774 GCF_015350935.1 Curtobacterium sp. VKM Ac-2887
TGCCATGGGCGGCAAAGTACGCTGCCGCGCGGGTGAGGAACCCAGCCGCGGTCACGCCGCGCTCGTCCGGGTGGACTTCGGCATAAGCGAGCCGGGTGTGGTCATCGACAGCGGCGTGAACGTAGTCGAACCCGATCGGTTTCTTATCGACGCGGGACTGGTGATTCGCGGCCGTCCAGCCCTGCACCCGCCAGCCGCCGCCGTCCGGGATCCGACCGAGCTTCTTCACATCCACGTGCACCAAGTCGCCGGGGTGCTCGTGTTCGTATCGGTTCGTGGTCGCTTTTGTGGCACGGATCAGGGCACCAGTGATCGGGTCCAACCACGCCAGCGGCGGAACGTGGTGCCGGGCGAGGACGCGAGAGATCGTGCGAGCCGGCACCCCGGTCTCCGCAGCGAGACGGGCGGGACCGAACCGGAGCCGGGTCCGTGCCTCCAGCACCGATTGCTCGCGCTCTGGAGTGGTCTTCGTCGGCGATCGATGCGGCCGGCTTGACCGGTCCGACAAGCCGATGTCGCCGTGGTCCCGGAAACGCCGCACCCACCGATGCGCACACTGGCGAGAGACGCCGAGTTCCTTCGCGACATGAGCGACTGGACGACGGTCCTCAACAACGCGAGCGACGAGTAACCGTCGCCCGTGCAGCGTCAACCGGGCGTTAGCGTGGACCACAGAGGCCTCCTGGTGATGGCAGAACTAGACAGCTCCATCAAGCCAGGAGGCCTCGCTACGTCACAAGACCCGAAGTGTCACCAACGTCATGGCCGAGTACA
>NZ_JADKSB010000051.1:0-768 GCF_015350935.1 Curtobacterium sp. VKM Ac-2887
GCGCAGAGGTAGAGCTTGCCCTCGCCCGTGTTGTGCTCGGTGATGTCGGTCAACCACAGCTTGTCCAGATCCGGAGCGGTGAACGCCCTCCGCACCCGATCGTCATGCACTGGTGGTCCGGCCTTCCGGGTCAGGCCCCGTTTCTTCGCGTGCAGTGACCAGAGCCGCTGCTGCGAGCACAACCGCCAGACACGCCGCTCCGAGACGAGCAGGCCGGCTGCGTGGAGGTCGTCGGCGATGAACCGGTACCCGAACGTCGGGTCGTCGCGGTGCGCGTCGACGGCGGCATTGGTCAGGTGCGCGTTCTCCCAATCGCGGCGGCTCACCGGGTTCCTCCGCCATGCATAGAACGCCTGCTTCGTGAAGCCCAACACCCGGCAGGTCACCGCGACCGGGATCCGGTCGGCGGCGAGTTCAAGGACCAGCGGGTACATCATTTTGGGAGATGGGCTTGGGAGAGATACGCGGCAGCACGGCGGAGGATCTCGTTCTCCTGCTCGAGTAGCCGGTTCCGTTTCCGCAGTTCTCGCAGCTCCACGTTCTCCACAGTCGTGACGCCCGGCTTGACGCCATCGTCGACGTCGGCGCGGCGGAGCCAGTTCGTCACCGTTCCCTCAGATATCCCGAAGTCCTTCGCCACTTGATGCAGCGGGATCTCGCCCCGGCGGGCAACCGCGACCACATCGCGTCGGAACTCCTCCGGATAGGGCTTGGCCATGATCGACATCCTTCCACCGAGGACCAAGTCCTCAGAGGTCAGGAGTCAAC
>NZ_JADKSB010000052.1:0-693 GCF_015350935.1 Curtobacterium sp. VKM Ac-2887
GTTGGCGCCGGCGAGGGATCCCGAGACCAAGGGTGTCGTCGAGCGGGCGAACCGGTATCTCGAGACGTCGTTCTTACCCGGCCGGCTCTTCCAGAACGTCCACGATTTCAACGCCCAGCTGGGTGTCTGGTTGACCGAGCGGGCGAACCAGCGGAAGGTCCGCTCGATCGGAGCCCGCCCGGTCGAGCTCGACGCCCTCGACCGCGCCGGGATGCAGTCCCTCCCGTCGGTCGCGCCGACCACGGGGCTGCGGACGCGGGTCCGGCTCGCCAGGGACTATTACGTCCGCGTCGACGGCAACGACTACTCCGCCGACCCGCGCTTCATCGGACGGTTCGTCGACGTCCACGCAGCACTCGACGAAGTGCGCATCACCTGCAGCGGCGAGCCTGCCGGACGACACGATCGGTCATTGCGCACCGGACAGACGATCACCGACCCTGAGCACGTCGTCGTCGCAGCGCGCCTGCGCGCCCACTACCGGGCCCCGAAGCCCGCGACGGTCCGCTCGCACCAGGACGGGCACCAGGTCCAGATCCGAGCCCTGTCCGACTACGACGCCCTGTTCGGCGTCGACTTCACCACCGATACCACGACGAAAGAAGCACGATGACCAGCAAAACCACGACGCAGACCGACGCACCGATCCCGAAGAACAGCGAGCAGGTCGCTTCCAAGCTCGCCTACCTCGCC
>NZ_JADKSB010000053.1:0-643 GCF_015350935.1 Curtobacterium sp. VKM Ac-2887
TTGGGAAAATTGCGGGCCTTGCAGGCGCAGCAACGGCGTCGGTGAAGACCGCAGCCGTTGCCGCTTGCAAGGCCGAACACTCACTCCAGACGCTGCTGCAGATCGCCGGTCTTGCCCGCTCCACGTTCTTCTACCAGCAGGCCCGCTCGCGTGAACCTGACCGGCACGCTGACACCGCGGACGCGATCCGCGCGATCTTCGTCCGCACCAAGGGCCGGTATGGGCATCGGCGGATCCACGCCGAGCTCCGCCGGACCGGGCCAGTGGCGAAGAAGACGGTCCTGGCGTTGATGCGACGCCACGACCTGGTCTGCCTGGTGCGTCGTCGACGCCGATACTCGTCCTACGGCGGCGAGGTCGGCAAGGTTGCAGCGAACCTGCTGAACCGGGACTTCACCTCGACAGCGCCGAACCAGAAATGGGTCACGGACGTGACGGAGTTCCGGGTCGGTGAGCACAAGCTCTACCTGTCACCAGTGATGGACCTCTTCGACCGGCAGATCATCGCCTATCGAACCGGAACGTCCCCGACCCTGGAACTCACCCACGGCTCGCTCCGCGACGCACTCCACACCGCACTCGGGGCGGCACCGCTGGTGCACTCGGACCAGGGCATCCACTACCAGCACCGGTCCTGGCGGTC
>NZ_JADKSB010000054.1:0-493 GCF_015350935.1 Curtobacterium sp. VKM Ac-2887
CGGACTACTCCCTGCCACCGTTGAATCTGTCTGCCGCAGAATCGCTAGCGATGCTCGCCGGGCTCGCCCTGCTCGAGTCGTCGCCGTATCAGGGGGCCGCTCGTCGCGCACGTGCCAAGATCGCCGCCATCATGAACGAAGACCATCGCGAGCCCGTGCAAGAGGTCCTCGGGACGATCCACGTCAATGAAGCCGCCGCCGAAACGCATGACGCCGTCTCGCTCGGAATTCTGTCAGACGTGATCGCCGCGAAGCGAGTAGTACGGCTCTCCTACACAGGTGAAGCCGAGGACGGTAGCCCGGACCACACCACCAGCACTGTTCGTGACGTCGAGACAATGGGCCTGCTTCGCGCAGGCGATGCCTGGCTGCTCACCGGCTGGTGCCGACTCCGCCACGCGATCCGCGGGTTCCGTATCAGCCGAATCACCCACCTCGAGATCCTGGACGAAGTACCACCCGACAGGGACCCGACACTCCTCAGAGCCGACCT
>NZ_JADKSB010000055.1:0-489 GCF_015350935.1 Curtobacterium sp. VKM Ac-2887
TGATCGCGGAACGGGTGGGTTGGTCGTTCTCGCCATCGTTGCTGCGGGAACGTGTGTCGGAGTTGCGGCCGGACTATCTCGGCGTGGACCCGGCGGACCGGCTCTCGTTCAGATCGGGCGAAGTGATCCAGTGCGATCTCTGGTTCCCCGAGACCAGGATCCCTGTCGGTGACGGGCAGGACCGGATCTTGCCGGTGCTGGTGATGGTCTCGGGGTTCTCCCGGCGGATCGAGGCGCTCGTGCTGCCGTCGCGGCAGGGCGGGGACCTCACTGCGGGGATGTGGATGCTGCTGCAACGTTTCGGCGGGATCCCGAAGTCGCTGCTTTGGGACCGGGAGGCTGCGATCGGAGGGCTGGGGCGTCCGACGGTCCTCGCAGCGACGTTCACGGGAACGATCGCGACGAAGCTGCCGTTGGCGCCGGCGAGGGATCCCGAGACCAAGGGTGTCGTCGAGCGGGCGAACCGGTATCTCGAGACGTCGTTCTTAC
>NZ_JADKSB010000056.1:0-482 GCF_015350935.1 Curtobacterium sp. VKM Ac-2887
GCGCGCGGCCTCAACATCGATCGCGCCACGCTCTACCGGATGCTCGCCGCGCCCCGCACGCCTGCTGCCACCGACGCAGCCGCAGGAGACGTCGCCAGCGTCTAGCGCCTGCTGCCCCCGGATTCGAGGCTTGATCGGACGGTGTTTTCCCGCCGGCGTCAAACCACGGCGGAGGAGAGCCCATCGACGACGAGATCGATGCGGTCCGCACGACGCCCCGCGCGCAGCCGCCCGCCGCGGTCGAGGACGACCAGGCCGTGCAGAGCCGACCACAGGGTCTCGGTGAGGAGTTCGGACGCGTCGTCATCGGAGCCCGGCGCGAGGGCCTCCAGCAGTTCGGCGAACGCGGCGGACAGTTCCGGCACGGAGTCGGAGCCGAAGGACAGCCTTGTGGTGCGGCTGAACATCGCGTCGTAGAGCGCGGGAGCGGCGGTCGCAAATGCGCAATAGCGGTGGGCGACGGCGCGCACCGCATCCCCCGA
>NZ_JADKSB010000057.1:0-446 GCF_015350935.1 Curtobacterium sp. VKM Ac-2887
TGGCGTAGGCGCCCGAGTTGCACGACAGGTCCGGGAACGGATCGACGCGCTCTGGTGAGTGCTCTGGGGACCCGCCTTCGGAATCCGCCCGACGACTGCCGGCGTCTCACATGCCGATCGTTCAGTGAGACGAGGGCACCGGTGGTGGTGTCTATGCTGCTGCACGATGTCGACGATCTGCCCGAGCACCTTCGATAGGTGGAGATGTGACCTGATCCTTGGTCACTCTGGAGAGCACGAGTGTGTCTACGGGAGCGAGCGGGTGCGTTGGAACGAGCGGGCCACAGGTCACGCGCTCCGTGAACGAACTCGATTGCCGAGGTAACTGACGGCACGTCGGACGTCGCCTGCTTCCCCTCCTCGGAAACAAGCAACGCCCCGTCGCGAGCGACGGGGCGTTGGCCGTTCCGGTCTGCCATGCACAGCCGGAGTACGTGGGGTGTTAC